>JAESSC010000036.1 GCA_016764285.1 Pelagibacteraceae bacterium | reverse complement strand
TGGCTTTTGGTTACGTGAACTCAGAGCAAAACCTAAATGGGAAAGATATAGAAATTGAAGTAGAAAAAACAAAATATAAAGCTATCATAGAATCTAAACCACTTCACGATCCTGATAACAGAATTATAAAGAACTAAAATCGCCCTGAGTATTAAAGCCCTTAGTTATGCTTTGATCATTAATCTCTAAGTTTAATATTTTATCTTTGTTTAATTCCAATATCTTTTTGGCTCCAACATCACCTGTGATATCCATGACTTTTTCTTTCATTGATTTATCAAATAGAACAGGGTTTCCTTGTTGGCCATTATAGGTGGGCACAATTATATTTTTTTGATTTCTAGATTTAATTAATTGATTGTAAATATCTGAATTTACCATAGGCATATCTCCCAAGCATATAAAGAAATCCTCAGTATTTTTAGATAAATGATTTAGTCCCGCTTTGATAGAAGATGCCATTCCACTTTCAAAGTCTTTATTAAAAACAAATTTTATCTTCTTATTTTTATCAATAAGTTTTTCAATGATTTCTTTTTGGTAACCAAGAACAATAATTAATTCATCAATGGAAGCAGCTAAAATATTTTTCACTGAATGTTTTATTAAAGGAACACCTTGGATTTTTTTGGTTAACTTATTTTCGCCACCCATTCTTTTGGATTGACCTGCGGCTAGCAAAATAGCTGAAATCATTATTTTTTGTAAACTTCTGAAACTAACTGAGCAATAATTGATAAAGCTATTTCTGGAGCTGATCTGCCACCTAATTTAATTCCAATGGGGCCAAAAACTTTATTGATTTGTTCATCATTAAATCCAGCTTCCTTAAGTCTTGAGCATCTATTGGCGTGAGTTTTTTTACTCCCAAGAGCTCCTATGTAAAAAAATTTATTTTTTAATGCATGCTGAAGGGCAGGGTCGTCAATTTTAGGATCATGAGTTAAGGCTATCAAAGCAGTATTTTGATCTGTTTTGATTTCCGCAAAGGATTCTTTCGGCCATTTATTGATTATCTTAATACCTGGAAATCTTTGTTCTGATGCAAAGTAACCCCTAGGATCAATGATTGAGATTTCAAAATTTAAACTTTTTGCAAAATTCACTAAATATTGTGCAATATGAACAGCACCAACAATAATAATTTTGATTGGACGAATATAGGTTTCAACAAAGATGTTTGTTGCTTCTATTATGCCGTTCTTTTTTTTGTCAAATTGAGAAATTATTTTTTCTTTATATTTTTCGAAATTTTTATCTATGGGTTTATTTTTTTCAAAAGTACAACTCTCTCCATTTTCTAAATTGGTAATGATAGCAAATTCAATCTTTTTTTCTTTTTTTTCGATAATTTCATTGAGTAATTGTTTTTTCATTAATTAATAAAAAAATGATAAATCAACAATCCAATTATTAACCCTTTAACAAAGGCAATCCATAAAATACCGTAATCAGATACGTTTAATTTTTTTTTCCAATAATTTATATTTTTTTTATGCCAAGTAACAAATGTACTCATAATATTTCTTAATTAATTTGTTCCAAAAAAATTGCAATTTCACCACCACAGGCTAAACCCACTTCCCAGGCACTCTCATTTGAAACTTTGAATTCTATTTTTTTAAAGGGTTTACTTTCTTTTAGTAAACCCATGCATTCTCTAACCACTGCCGTTTCAACACATCCACCTGATACGGATCCCGAAAAATCACCTNTGTCGTTGATAATCATTCGGCTTCCTATAGGTCTGGGTGAGGAGCCCCAGGTTTGAATTACGGTTGCTAAAATGACACTTCGTTTAGCTGTGAGCCAATCCTTAGCTTCGTCTAATATTTTTTCATCAAATGAATTTTNCATTTGTTCTAGTTTAAATTAAAATTTGTTAAGTTTGAACTCTTAGCAGTTTGAAACTGCTTTTTTAGCCATTACTTTGATNATNTGAGCTCTATATTCAGCNGAAGCGTGGATATCAGNATTAAATCCTTTGCTCGAAAAATTTACGTTATCAATTACTGAAGGTGAAAAATTACTTGATAAAGCATCTTCAAGTTTTTTGCATCTAAATACGCAGCTTTCTACACCGGTTACTGCAACTCTGACCTCTTTTTTTAATTTTGCAACATAAATACCCACTATGGCATATCTTGAAGCAGGATTTGGAAATTTTGCGTAACTTGATTTTTCTGGAACTTCAAATTCAACCGTTTCTATTAACTCTCCTTTTTTTAAATCCGTTTCAAACATTCCTTTAAAAAATTTATCTGCTCGAATTTTTCTTTTACTTGTATGAATTGTTGCATTTAAAGCTAAACAAGCCGAAGGATAGTCTGCAGCTGGATCATTGTTTGCAATTGATCCACCAATAGTTCCTCTATTTCTTACTTGAGGATCTCCTATACCATCTGCTAGATCTGCAAGCGATGAAATTGATTTCTTTACTTCTTTAGAAGCAGCAACTTCTGCATGTGTTGTTGTAGCTCCAATTCGTAAAGATTTACTCGATACTTTAATACCTGAAAGAGCTTTAATTTTTTTTATGTTTATAAGATCTGAATATGCTGCTAGCCCAAGTTTCATCGCTGGTAAAAGTGTCATTCCTCCAGCTAAAAAAGTTGTTCGACCTGAAGCCAGTTTCGCCGCTTCCTTTGTATTGGTTGCTGATTTAAAATTAAAACTTTTCATATATTTTCCTTACGCCGCTGCTTTCTTCGAGCCATTTTTTTTCAAAGCTTTCCAAACTTTTTCAGCTGTTGCTGGCATTGAAACATCTGTTCCTACAGCATCAATTACCGCATTCATTACAGCTGGAGGAGATGCTATAGTTCCTGCTTCTCCACATCCTTTAACACCTAAAGGATTTGAAGTGGCAGGTGTTGATGTGTAATCGAGTTTAATTTGTGGAAAATTATCTGCTCTTGGCATTGTATAATCCATATAGGATGCAGTTGTTAACTGACCAGATTCATCATAATGGGCATTTTCATATAAGGCTTGTCCAATTCCTTGAGCTACACCTCCGTAAACTTGACCTTCAACAACCAAAGGATTAATAATTGTTCCAAAATCATCCACCACAGTATATTTAACTACTTTTGTTTCTCCTGTTTCCTCGTCAACTTCAACTTCACAAATATGCGAGCCTGAAGGAAATGAAAAATTTGAAGGATCAAAAAAAGAAGTTTCTGTTAAGCCTGGTTCAACTCCTTCAGGGAGTGGAGATTTAATATCACCAAACGTTCCAGGTAAATAACAAGCAAATGCAATTTCTCCAATTGTTTTCTTTTTGTTTGAATTTTTTAATATAAATTCTCCACCTTTAAAATCTATGTCTTCAGGTTTTCCTTCCAACATTTTTGCTGCAACTTTTTTTCCTTTTTCAATAATCTTATCACACGCTTTGACAATTGCTGTTCCTCCAACAGCAATAGATCTTGAGCCGTAAGTTCCCATTCCAAAAGGCCCTTTATCAGTATCTCCGTGAACGATATCAATATTATCTATTGGAACGCCAAGTTTATCACCAACAATTTGAGCAAATGTTGTGTCATGGCCTTGTCCGTGGCTGTGAGCTCCAGTAAACACAGAAATATTTCCTGTAGCATTAAATCTTATTTCAGCAGACTCCCATAAACCTACACCTGCACCAATCGACATCACTACAGCTGAAGGAGCTATTCCACAAGCTTCCAAATAAGTCGAAAAACCAATTCCTCTTAATTTACCTTTTTTTGCAGATTGTGATCTTCTATTTTCAAAGTTTTTGTAGTCAGCTAAATCTATTGCCTTGTCTAAATGAGCATTATAATCGCCTGAGTCGATATTGTGTATTAAACACTGTTGGTGTGGAAACTTATTAATAAAGTTTTTTTTTCTAAATTCGGCTTGGTCCATTCCAATTTCTTTAGCAGCTTCTGTGATAATTCTTTCAACTACGTATGTTGCTTCTGGTCTACCAGCTCCTCTGTAAGCATCAACAGGAGCTGTATTTGTATAAACAGCTTTAACAGTGCAACATGCTGTCGAAATATCATAAGGCCCCACAAGTAAAGGTGCGTATAAATATGTTGGAGTTACTGTAGCAAAAACAAGAGCGTAAGCTCCTAAATTTGCAATCGTGTCTACTTTTATGCCCGTTATTTTGCCATCATTTTTAAGTGCTAGCTCTGCATGAGTAACATGATCTCTGCCATGATTATCAGACAAAAATGATCACTTCTTTCAGCAACCCACTTAACAGGTCTTTCAACTTTTTTAGATGC
>JAESSC010000035.1 GCA_016764285.1 Pelagibacteraceae bacterium | reverse complement strand
AAAAAAAAATATTTAACAGTTAAAAAGTTTAATTATAATTTAATATTTAGGTTAATAAGAAAACATTTTTATAATAAAAAAATTACTATTGGGTGCTACTATCCATCAAATTATGAAGTAAATATTCTAAAATTTATCGAAGAAGCTTCAAAAAAAAAATTTAAAATTACATTACCAGTTATTAAATCTTCAAATAAAATGTCTTATAAATCTTGGATTTTCAAAGAACCGCTCTATGTAAATCAATTTGGTATACTAGAACCTAAAAATTCAATAAAAGAAATCATTCCAGATTTAATTATGGTTCCTCTTATAGCTTTTGACAATCGTTTAAACCGTATTGGTTACGGCAAAGGATACTATGATAGAAGTTTAAGAAAAATTAGTAAAATAAAAAAAAATGCAATTTCTTTAGGAATAGCTTATTCATTTCAAAAGTGCAAAAAAATACCCATCAATAGTCATGACTTTAAATTAGATTATATTTTTACAGAAAAAGGAATTATAAACTCAAACTAATCGACTATGAACATTTTAATACTTGGCGATATTGTGGGACCCTCAGGAAGAGAAGCTTTAATTAAAAAACTGCCTAACTTAATTAAAAAAAAAAAATTAGATTTTGTAGTTGTCAATGGCGAGAATGCTGCAGATCCTGGAGTTGGAATAACTAAAAAAAATACTGAAGAATTTTTTGAGGCTGGAACTGATGTAATTACAACTGGCAATCATGTTTGGGATCAAAAAGAAACAATGGAATTTATTACTTCAGAAAAAAGATTATTAAGACCTGAAAATTTAATTAAAGGATCTCCAGGTGTAGGGTTTGGTATTTTTAATTCAAAAAATAATAAAAAAGTTGCAGTAATAAATTTAATGGGAAATATTTTCATGAAGAATTGCGAAGATGTTTTTGAAGCAGCAAAAAAATTTATTCAAATGGTAAAATTAAAAAGAGATGCAGACTTTATAATTGTTGATTTACACGGTGAAATTACTAGCGAAAAAATGGCTATGGGATATTTTTTTGACGGGAAAGTAACAATATTTGTTGGAACCCATACTCATGTTCCAACTTCAGATTATAGAATACTAGAAAAAGGAACAGCATATCAAACTGATATAGGGATGTGCGGAGATTATAATTCCGTTATCGGAATGAACAGAGATAATTCCTTAAAAAAATTTTTTAAAGATCCTTCAGCAAGGAAACATTATCCTGCACTCGGCGAAGCAACTATTTCAGGTTTATTGGTAAAGGCTGATGACGAAACGGGTTTAGCTAAAAAAGTTGAACCTATTATTGTTGGCGGCGCTTTAGATTGTAAAATATAATTTATGGCTGGTCACTCACATTGGGCAGGTATTAAGCATAGAAAAGGAAGAGCAGATAAGCAACGTTCGAAAATTTTTTCTAAATTTTCAAAAGAAATTACTGTGGCAGCTAAATTAGGTTCAAAAAATCCTGATACAAATCCAAGATTAAGGTCAGCAATACAAGCTGCTAGAACAGTAAATATGCCTAAAGACAATATTGAAAGAGCAATAAGTAAATCAGAGGTAAATAAAAATTTAAATTATAATAGCCTTGTATACGAAGGTTTTGGACCTGAGAAAGTAGCAATTATGATCGAAGCTTTAACCGATAATAAAAATAGGACAGCTTCAAACATCAGAACAATATTTCAAAAATTTGGAGGAAACTTAGGAGAGTCTGGTGTGGCTTCACATCAATTTAAACAGGTGGGAGTTATTAGAATTGATAAAAAAAAAATTTCAGATAATGATATTTTAGAATTAGCAATCAATGGAGGAGCTGAAGATTGCTCATCGAATGTCCTACATCATGAAGTGATTACTGCAAAAGATAATTTTTATAAAGTTAAACTTGAAATAGAGAAAAAAATTGAAGAGTTCATTTCAACAGGTATTGAATGGCTGCCTATAAATAAAATTTCATTAAATAAAGAAAAAACTAAGTCTGTAATAAATTTTTTGGAGACATTGGAAGATGATGATGACGTTCAGCATGTATATGCCAATTTAGAAATTGATAGAAATTTTGCAGAGAAAATTTCAACATGATAATTTTTGGAGTAGATCCTGGAGTGAGTGGCGCCATTAGTGTTTTAGAAAATAAAAAAGTTATTGAAGTTTTTGACATGCCTACCATGATTGATGGGAAAAAAAATAAAAAGCAAGTAAATGGATCCCAAGTAACTAATATTATTAAAGAAAGATTAAATAATGATAAGGAAATTATTGTTGTTGTTGAACATGTTAATGCAATGCCGGGACAGGGTGTGACCAGTATGTTTAATTTTGGCCAGTCTTTTGGTGTAATCAANGGCATCTGTTCAGCTTTAAGTTTGCCAATATATTTTGTTAGACCGACTAAATGGAAAAAACATTTTAATTTGATTAAAACTAATAAAGANGCAAGCAGAACAAAAGTAATTGAAGTTTANCCCGAAATATCAAGTAAACTTTCCAGGAAAAAAGACTCAAATAAAGCTGATGCAATTTTAATTGCTAGATATTTCAACGATACACAACTTTAATCCCCATAAAAATCTAGTTTTAATGCCAAATTCATGACACATTTAGATGCACATTAGCTTTAATGGAACAAGAAGTAGCTACACAGGTTGTGGGATTAGGAGGATCTACTGATTTTTCTATAATTCAACTTTTTTTAAGAGCAGATTTTGTAGTGAAAAGCGTTATCATTATTTTAATTGCTGCATCAATTTATTCCTGGGCTTTAATTTTTGAAAAACAAAGGCTTTTTAAAAAAATAGAAAAAAGTACNNACAATTTTGAGGAAAAATTTTGGAANTCTAAATCAGCAGAAAATTTTTATAACAANCTTTCTAACANANACNAAGACCCGTTAACGAATATATTTCAATCAGCAATGGTTGAATTGATAAAAACAAAATCTAAATCATCTTCAGTTCAAACCGCTCGAGTAAGTAGAGTGCTTGAAATTTCAGTGGACAAGGAAATCAATTTGATTGAGAAACATTTTACTTTTTTAGCCACGGTAGGTTCAACAGCTCCTTTTATTGGTTTATTTGGAACAGTTTGGGGAATAATGAATTCATTTCAGTCAATTGCTATTTCAAGAAATACCAGTCTAGCGATNGTAGCNCCTGGAATAGCCGAAGCACTTTTTGCAACGGCGTTGGGGTTGCTTGCGGCNGTACCTGCTGTAGTTGCTTATAATAAGTTTACGAGTGATTCCAGAAAATACAGCGGACGTATAGAAAATTTTTCTAAAAGATTTATATCAATTATTTAAATTAACATTATGAGCTTTCAATTAAATCGTTCATCCAAAGAACCAATGAGCGAAATTAATGTGACACCTTTTGTTGACGTGATGTTAGTTTTACTTATAATTTTTATGGTTACAGCTCCTCTACTGACAGTAGGTGTGCAAGTGGATTTGCCTGAAACAGCAGCTGACACCTTGCCTGATGAGCAAGAACCTTTGACACTATCAATTAATTCCAAAGGTGAGGTTTTTATACAAGAGCATCAAGTTGTATTCGATAAATTGATTCCAAAGATTTTAGCTATTTCAAATAATAGAACTGACACAAGAATATATGTCAGGGGAGACAAAACAATCAATTACGGAAGGGTACTGGAAGTTATGGGTATGTTGTCTGGGGCTGGTTTTTCAAAGGTTGCACTNATATCTGAGCCATATCAAAATTGATATGACTAGAAGTATATTTTTGTCTTTAGTCTTTCATACAGCTATGATTGTTTTAACGGCTTTAAGTTTGCCNTTGATGATGAAAACGCCAATTGATTTGCCTCCAATCATATCTGTTGAATTGATTGAAATTTCTGACATAACCAACATTCCTTTTGCACCCAAAGCCAGGGAAACCCTAGAAAAGATTAAAAAAGAAGAAGAAAGAGTAGTTTCGGAACAGGCTCCTCCAGCTAAAATAAAAAAAGAAAAACCCGACAGAATTCCTTTACCAGAAGATTTGAATAAAGAAAAAAAAAAGNTAGTTAAAAAAAAACAAAATCCTGAGGAAATTAAANAACAANTTAGACAGGTATCGGAATTCGAAAAAAAAGAACTTTTTGATCCCAACCAAATAGCAGCTCTTATTGACAAATCTAAAAAAGAGTCAGCTGAAACTTTAAAGAAAAATCAAAAACTTACACAAAGCAATGTTAAGACTTCATTTGTATCCGGACTAACTCTAAGTGAAGAGGACGCTTTAAAAGCTCAAATTTTTGGGTGCTGGAGCTTACCTTTGGGCCTGCCTTATCAAGAAAATTTGCTAGTTAGGATTAAATTAAGATTGCAACCGGATGGTACCATTTTAAAGTCAGAAATATTAGATCATGCTCGCATGAATAAACCTGGTCAAGGATTTTACAGAGTATTAGCCGAAAGTGCTCTTAGAGCTGTTAGAATTTGTCAACCTTTAAGGGTTCCGCCAGCTGGCTATGATAGGTGGAAAGATTTACAATTAAATTTTAATGCTAACGAAATGTTGAAAGGATGATGTGAAAAAATTACTTTTATTTATTTTTTATTTTTTTCTTTTTGCTAATCCTACCAGTGCATTTATTGAAGTTGATATAACAAGAGGAAATCTTGACCCTTTGCCGATAGCTATTTCACCCTTTTATGTTGAACCAGGNTCAAAAGACATANAANNGGATGGTAAGATTATNNAAAATATTGGAGAGGAAATTTCAAAGATAATTGAGGTAAATTTTAAAAGATCGGGCTTGTTTAATCCTTTAAAAAAAGATNCTTTTGTTCAAAATCCAGACATAGCNCATGNTAAACCNAGATTTGAAGATTGGAAATTAATAAAAGCNCAAGCTCTTGTAACTGGNAAAGTNACNGTTTCAGANGATAAGNTAAGANCTGAATTTAGANTNTGGGATGTTNTNGCNGCAAAAGAAATGATTGCTNTNGCNTTTAGTACTACACCAAATAATTGGAGAAGAGTAGCGCATATAATTTCAGATAAAGTTTATCAAAGATTGACAGGAGAAGAAGGTTATTTTGATACACGTATTATTTATGTTTCTGAAACTGGTGAAAAAACTCAAAGATTCAAAAAGCTTGCAATTATGGATCAAGATGGCGCTAATGTAAAATATTTAACTTTGGGAAACGAACTAGTATTGACACCAAGATTTAGTCCAAAAAATCAGTTAGTGACTTATTTATCTTATTTTAGAAATTTACCTAGAGTGTATTTGCTTGATATTGAAACCGGAGTTCAAGAAGTTGTTGGAGATTTTGCCGGAATGACTTTTGCTCCAAGATTTTCTCCGGATGGAAAAAAAATTATAATGAGTTTTGCGCAAAACGGAAACTCGGATATTTACACAATGAATTTAACTACAAGGGCAGTTGAAAAAATTACCGAGCATTCCGCTATTGATACATCACCTTCATATTCACCCGATGGAAAATATATTTGCTTTAATTCTGACAGAAGCGGTTTACAACAAATTTATGTGATGAGAAGCGATGGTTCAAATTTGAAAAGAATAACTTTTGGAAAAGGTTTATACGGAACTCCTGTCTGGTCACCAAGGGGTGACCTGATTGCATTTACAAAAGTTTACAATAATAGATTTTATATTGGTGTAATGAGACCTGACGGAAGTGGAGAGAGGTTATTAACTGAAAATTTTTACCAAGAAGCACCTTCATGGTCACCTAATGGGAGAGTATTAATTTTTTACAGAGAAACCAAATCAGATTCACAAGGCAAAGGCTTTTCCGCAAAACTTTGGTCGATTGATTTAACAGGCTATAATGAGAGAATGATAGAGACTGAAACGGATGGGTCCGACCCTTCCTGGTCTTCTTTATTGTCAAAGTAGGCCCTTTTTATGGAAATTTGACTTGCAACTTGAAAGTTATTTTGAAATATTGTATGGAGATTGGTAACGAAATTTGAATAGATTAGAAATTAATAGGGAGATCACAATATGAGTTACGCAGTAAATTTAAGAAATTTTTTATTAGTTGTTTTTGCGGGTCTACTACTGACAGCTTGCGCGACACAAAAAAAAGTTGCAAAAGAAAGCGCGAGCGGCTTAATACAGTCAGATATTTACACAGGAAAAGATACTGTGGAATTTTTAGCAACTGGAGTTCCAGATAGAGTTTTCTTTGCAACAAACAAATCAATATTGACTACAGCATCAAGAGACACTTTGCGTAAGCAATCGGCTTGGATGAGAAAAAATAAAGATATTACAGTAACTGTTGAAGGACATGCAGACGAAAGAGGAACAAGAGAATATAACTTGGCTCTCGGCGACAGAAGAGCAAATGCAGTCAAGGATTACTTACTGACGTATGGTATTTCTGGAGGCAGGATTGCGGTTATAAGTTACGGAAAAGAAAGACCAGTGAATTCTGGTAGTTCGCCGTTAGCTTGGTCTCAGAATAGAAGATCTGTAACAGTTAAATAAAGCTAATTAATTAAAAAATATAAT
>JAESSC010000003.1 GCA_016764285.1 Pelagibacteraceae bacterium | reverse complement strand
ACATGTGAAACACTTGTCTCTTTACTAAAGTCCGGATTGTGATTTAATACATAAAATTAGTTAAATTTAAATAGAGAGGGAAAAAATATGAAAAAAATTTATCTATCCGTAATTGTATTTCTAACTTGGGCAATGATGTCAGTGGCTGCTTTTGCTGTTGATATAATTGTTGTTTCACATGGACAAGCTAATGACCCTTTTTGGTCGGTTGCAAAAAATGGTGTGGATTCTGCTTGTAAGGATATGAATATCTCTTGCAAATATGTTGCGCCTGGAACATTTGATATGGTTGAGATGGCAAAATTGATTGACAATGCTGTGTCTCAAAACCCTAAAGGCATAGTAATCACTCTTCCAGATGCCGCTGCTTTAGGCAAGTCAGTAAAAGCAGCTATTGCAGCTGGAATTCCTGTGATTTCAATGAACTCTGGTTCTGATGACTATGCTTCATTAGGTATCAGTGTACACGTTGGACAAACTGAGTTTGAAGCTGGTGTGGGTGGCGGACAAAAAATGAAAGCTGCCGGTGGTAAAAAAGCACTTTGCGTTAACCACGAAGTAGGTAACGTAGCACTTGATAGAAGATGTGCTGGTTTCAAAAAAGGATTTGGTGGATCAGTTGACATTATTGGTACTTCAAATGACCCAACAGAAATACAAAAAGCTGTTGCTGCAAAATTAAGTGCTGGTGGTTATGACACAATTCTTACTTTAGGTGCTGGTCTTTCTGGAGAACCTGCATTAGCTGCTATAGAAGCTGCTGGAAAATTAGGAAAAGTAAGATTAGGTACATTTGATATGTCACCTAATATGCTTAAAGCTGCTGCTGCTGGAAAAGTAGAATTCTTGATAGATCAACAACAATATCTTCAAGGGTACTTACCTATAGTTATCTTTGCTCAATATATGAGATGGGGAACAATGCCTGCTGGTGTAGTGATGACTGGCCCTGGATTTGTAACTCCTGATAATGCTAGTTCTGTAATTAAGTGGGCAGCTCAAGGCTACAGATAAAATAAATTATATTTAAGGCCCGCATTATTGCGGGCCTTTTTTTTAAGAATTTTTTAATATACTGATCATTTAAAAATGTCCGCAAAACCTCAAAGCATTGGTGAAAAATCCGAAGATGAAAGATTAAGAAAAGTTTCTAAATTAAAGGTTATTCTTAATCGACCTGAACTAGGTGCTTTGGGTGGATCTATTTTGGTATTTATATTTTTTGGAATTATAGCTGGTGACTCAGGAATGTTTAGCGCCTATGGCACAATTAATTTTTTAGAAGTTTCAGCTAATCTTGGAATAATTGCTATTGCTGCTGCTATGTTAATGATTGGTGGAGAATTTGATTTATCAGTTGGTTCAATGATTGGTTTTGCTGGAATATGTATTGCTATCCCAGCAATTTATTGGGGCTGGCCTTTGTGGTCAGCGATAATTTTTGCTTTTGCAATAGCTGTATTAGTTGGTTATGCAAATGGATTATTGGTTGTTAGAACGGGTCTACCTTCTTTTATTGTTACACTAGCAATGCTTTTTATTTTGAGAGGCGCAACTCTGGCATTGACAAGATTAATTACCGGTAGAACACAAGTNCCGGGATTAAGAGTTTTAATTGANAATGATCCAATTGCNTGGATATTTTCTGCTGATGCGTTTACAGGTCTTTTTGCATGGCTGGGATCTTTAGGTTTGATAACATTAAGACAAGATGGAACTCCACTTGCAANTGGGGTGCCAGCCTCTNTTTTGTGGTGGATTTTNTTAACANTTTTAGCTACCTGGATTTTAATGAAAACAAGATACGGTAATTGGATTTTTGCTTCGGGTGGAGANAAATTGGGTGCGCGTAATCTTGGAGTGCCAGTAACTAGAGTAAAAATTAGCTTATTTATTGGAACCGCAGTAGCTGCAACAATTTATGCATGCGTGCAAGTTCTTGATGTTGGTTCTGCTGATACTATGAGGGGATTTTTAAAAGAATTAGAAGCAATTGTTGCTGCAGTAGTTGGTGGTTGTTTATTAACGGGAGGCTATGGTTCTGCAATTGGAGCTGCTTTTGGTGCATTAATTTTCGGAACTGTATCAATGGGTATTTATTACACCGACGTTGATACGGATTGGTTCAAAGTCTTTCTTGGAATGATGATGTTGATAGCAGTTATATTTAATAATTTTATTAGAAGAAGAGTTACAGAGAATAAATAATGAGTGAAGAAACAATAGTTGAGTTTAATCAAATAAGTAAATTTTTCGGATCAGTAATTGCACTTCAAGAAGTTACGATGCATATCAAAAAAGGAGAAATTATGTGTCTTCTTGGAGATAATGGAGCAGGAAAATCAACTTTGATAAAAACTTTATCCGGTGTTCACAAACCTGATAAGGGAGAAATCATTGTTGAAGGAAAAAAAATAATATTTGACTCTCCAAGAGACGCTCTGGATATGGGTATTGCGACAGTATATCAAGATTTAGCTTTGGTTTCATTAATGAGTGTAACAAGAAATTTTTTTATGGGTAGAGAACCTATAAAAGGTTTTGGTCCTTTTAAAACTTTTGATATTGAAAAAGCGAACAGTATAGCTGCGGAAAAAATGAAACAAATTGGAATTGATATAAGAGATGTCTCTCAAGCAGTTGGAACCATGTCAGGTGGTGAAAGACAATGTCTAGCCATATCAAGAGCTATCTATTTTGGTGCAAAAGTACTTATATTGGATGAACCAACATCTGCACTTGGGGTACATCAAGCGTCTGTCGTTCTTAAATATATTGTAAAAGCAGCGTCCCAAGGATTAGGTGTAATTTTAATTACTCACAATGTTCATCATGCTTATCCTGTGGGAAATAGCTTTACAATTTTGAGTAGAGGAAGAAGTATGGGCACATATTCCAAGCAAAAACTTTCTAGAGAAAAACTACTTAATATGATGGCAGGTGGTGAAGAATTGGATAAATTAGAAGTTGAGCTAAAAGAAATAGATAGAATTGGAAAAAAAAATAATTAATTTTTATTCTTTAAAATGCAAATAGGTATCGATTTAGGTGCAACTAAAATTGAATCGATTGTTTTAGATGATAAAGGAGAAGAGCTACATCGTGAGCGAGAAGAATCACCACATAATTATCAAGAAACTTTAAATTCAATCAATTTAATTGTTAACAAAATAGAAAAAAAATTTAATAAAAAACTTAATGTTGGAGTTTGTCATCCGGGGTCTTCATCTGCAGAGAATGGTTTTATTAAAAATGCCCACAATTCGCCATGGCTTAATGACAAAAATTTCAATTTAGATATCTCAAACAAATTAAATAAAAATGTTTTATGTGAAAATGATGCTAATTGTTTTGCTCTTTCCGAAGCATTTGATGGTTCAGCTCAACATTACAAAATAGTTTTTGGAATAATTTTAGGATCTGGTTGTGGAGGAGGATTGATTATTAACAAAAAAATAGTAACTGGTCCAAATAACTTAGCTGGTGAATGGGGACATAATTTTTTGCCTTTTTCGGGAACTTTGAAAGATGAACAGGTTAACACTAATGATAAATATAAAATGACGATTGAAAATTATTTATCTGGCAAGGGTTTAGAGAGATTATTTTTAAAAACATATAATGCGAAAATTTCAGCGCAAGAAATATTTAAAAATGCAATTAGTAAAAAAGATAAAAGATGTGCAGAGTTTATTGAAAGATTTAAAGATAGACTATCAAGAAGTTTATCTTTGTTAATTAATACAATTGACCCTGACGCTATTGTTTTTGGTGGAGGNGTTTCCAATGAAATTATATTTTTAGATGAAATAAAAAAAGATACAGAAAAGTGGTTAAATGAAAAAGAAATAAATACAGTTTTTCTCAAACCTAAGTATGGGGATGCCAGNGGGGTAAGAGGCGCAGCTTGGTTAGGTAGAAANTTGNTATACTAATTAGCAACTTAACAATCCAGAGTATTTATTTTTTCCCAATCTGTTATTGGTTCTTTTTTTGAAAAAGTTTCTTTAGAATTAAAATCTTTTAATTCTTGCTCTTTTAATTTTAAATAACTTCTTAAAACTTTTTTTTCAAAAGCGGTTTCTAAAACTTCACTTTTGCTTAAATATTCTAGCGCTTGTTCCAAATCAGAAGGAAGTTTTTTAATATTAGGATAATTACCATAGTCGGTGTACATATTGATAAATAGAGGTTCTCCAGGGTCACGTTTCTTTTCAATACCATCAATACCTGCAGCAATTATACCCGCTTGAAGTAAGTAAGGGTTAGCAGAACCATCCATTAATCGTAATTCAAATCGCCCCGNATCAGGCACTCTTATCATGTGAGTTCTATTATTTCCTGTATANGANACTCTACTTGGTGACCAAGTTGCNCCCGAAGCTGTGACAGGNGCATCAATTCTTCTNTAACTNTTAATTGAAGGATTAAAAAATGAACTTAAAGCTTCAGCNGAATGTAAGATACCTCCTAAAAAATTATAAGCTAATCTTGTAAGGCCCAACTTATCTCCTTTGTCTAAGAATAAATTTCTATTACCATTCCATAGAGATACGTGAGCATGACAACCGTTGCCGGTTAAGTTTTCAAAAGGTTTTGGCATAAAAGTTGCTCTTAAACCATGTTTTTCAGCAATAGCCTTTACCATAAATTTAAAAAATACATGTCGATCAGCAGTACCAAGACTGTCGGTATAATCCCAATTCATTTCAAATTGCCCATTAGCGTCCTCATGGTCGTTTTGGTAAGGGTTCCATCCTAAATTGATCATTGCATTACATATTTCTTTAATTAAATCATNCNGNTCNCATAAGTGCNGANTGNTCATAACANGGNTTNGNTTGTATATCTNTNCTNTCNGCAATNGCNGTTCCTTCAGGNTTAATTAAAAAATATTCNCATTCNACACCNGATTTTAAAACCATANTATTTTTNNNCAATCNTGCNATTTGNTTTTTCAACATNANTCNAGGTGAAGCTTCNACNGGTTTACCATNCATCCATAANTCNGANGCTAACCANCCTACTTCNTTTTTCCANGGNAGTTGAATTAANCTATCNGGATCNGGAATNGCAAACATATCNGGATCTGCTGGTGNCATNTCCAGCCAAGNAGCAAAACCAGCAAAACCNGCTCCATTTTTTTGCATNTCTTTNATNGCTTNNGTTGGNACCAGTTTNGATCTTANNACTCCAAATAGATCAACNAANCTNATTAANAANTATTTNATTTTTTTTTGNTTTGCTATTTTNGATAAATCNTTTGCCATAAAAAAAATTATTTAAAAAATTAAATCTCTATAAAATATTANTAAAACAACAACAATANTAATAATTGCCAAGTAAATTCCATACTTGGCACNTGGAAAGGCAANTCTANTCATTCGATGTGGTATTTCAGGTTTTTTTTGATCTTCATCAGACATAATGATTTTTTAATCCTTAATATAAAAAAAGGGCGCTGACAAAAATCAGCGCCCCAATTTTTTAATATTTTATAATATTACCACTCAGTTATATTANTTTTATAATCGTTTGATCCGTGTTTTTTTCTAGCTAACTTTTGATGCTCTTCTGATTCTCCAANGGCTGTAGAAACATGCCACGCAAGCCAGAGAACTATTGCAATCGTCAACCACAACCATTCGGTTCCAACGAAAGGATAGATTTGACCTGCCACTTCATCAGCGGTCAGGTGTTCAACCCAATTTGTTACTGTAGGTTCCATATCTTTCCTCCTTTATCTATTAGATGAAGCAACTGCTCTTTCATCTTTTCGAGCTTGCTCCATAATGTTATAGTCTAGACCGGCTAACTCTACATCACGTGGGATACGTAATTTACCCGCAGCATGAAGTATTTTAGCAAGTATCCAGCCTGGTAAAAAGCCAAGAACACCGAACATAATAATTGCTCCGATAATCATTCCAATAGGATTGATTGCTGCATAACCATCATAACCTGAAGATGGGTAGCCCCATAGAACGAAACCGCAAATTACAAGNCCGACAACTCCGGCATAACCATGCACGGCAACTGCGCCAACGGCATCGTCAATCTTAAATTTACGCTCAACCCAGTAATGCAATTTGTATGCACACCANACACCTATAGCTGCAATAATCAGCGCTTGTAGTGGGTGATATAAATCATTACCAGCTGAAGAAGCAATAATACCGCCTAGTCCGCCTGAATAAGTCCAGAATGGATCGCCTTTAGAAACCCAATAACCCATTAATAACCCTCCTGATAAAGACATCAAGAAGTTCATAGTAATACCACCTAGTGTCGTTGGTGTTATGTAGATGTTAGTAGCAGTAAAGTAAGTCACGCCTTCCATTCCATACTCAGGTCCTAAATCAAATATTGGAATATTACACGCCGCGTAAAATCCCCAGAAGCCTGTATAAATTAAAAACAGTCCTATACAAACTAGCCAAGGGTTTCTCGGTCCAATATTTCTTGGNTCTCCACTAGNTGAAAATTTTCCAATCCGTGGNCCTAAGACNGTAAGTATACCTAAGGCAAATCCACCGCAAATTGCGTGAATTACACCAGAAGCATANGCGTCNTGATANCCTANAANTTTNACCATCCAACCATCGAAATGCCATCCCCAAGCNGCATCAATCGACCAGAACACAGAACCAATTGCNATGGCCATTATACCAAATGCAAAAGTTGTNATTCTTTCGATNACTGCTCCTGANACNATNGAAGCTGCNGTCCAAGAAAATAGTAAGAACGCAGCCCAGAACACTCCCATGATATGATCNTTTAGGTTAACTGCCATTAAAGCATTTNTTGGGTTAGCAAGATCATTAGCTCCAAACCCACCACCTAAAATCAAACCAGTACTCTCGGTCATTATAGACGGAGCGA
>JAESSC010000034.1 GCA_016764285.1 Pelagibacteraceae bacterium | reverse complement strand
TGCTGCTGGTTTAGCGTATGGACAAGGACTTTGTATAAATCAAGATGGATCGAGTGTTGAATGTAAAATACTGAAAATAGCAAAAGGAGAGACTTCTGCGGGAAAGAATAGACGTAGCATTACAATTGAGACAAAAAAATGGGTCAAGCTTAGTGAATATGATTCTGCTTCAGGTAAAGGAAAAAAAATTATGGATCAATTAGAAAATAATTTCAGCGCAAAAGCATCTGAACTTTGTTCATCAACTGGAAATTTTAATATATTGGAAAAAAGAATGGAGATTTTGGAAATAGATGAAACTCCTGCTTTTGGTATAGAACCCAAAATTAAAATAGGCATTAATGGTGTTGTTGAGTGTATATAACTTGACTAACTCTAGATGGTAAAATTATTCAGTAGAATTAAAATTTAAATCCTTTGTCAGCAAGATTGAATAATATATCTTTTACAAAATTATTTTTATTTAACGTTGTAATAATTTTATTTCTAAAATCTTTTAAAGATTTTTTTTGGAAAGAAAAACAATTTTTTAAAAAATCAATACCCAATGAATAAATGAAATTCCTTGGCTGTGTTTCATTCGAAACCTCCGATAAAATTTCAGAACCACCAATATCTAATCCTAAATTAATTTTATTTTTTAATATTCTTTCTAGACTTGCTAAATCTCTAAGCACCATATTAAAACCTTGACCAGCCAGAGGATGAACTACATGTAAAGCATCCCCAAATAAAAGAACTCTATCTTGGTAATATTTTTTTCGGATTAATAAATTTAAATTTTTGTATTCTATACCAGTAACAAATTTTACTTTTTTCAGAAAATATTTTGTATAAAATTTTATTCTTTTTTTTAAAAATAAGTTATTTTTGTTTTTATATTTATTTACTATATCTTTCTTAACCGACCAAACGATAGATGTTTTTGTATTTGAAATTGGAAGAAGTGCTAATATTTCATTATTTAAAAATATTTGTCTTGCAACATTATTTTTAATAAAACTATGTTTTACGGTTGTGGTAATGGATACCTCTCCATAAGAATACTCAAAAGACTGATCATTAAAAAGAGTTTTTACTAAGTGGGAATTGCTTCCTGTACAAATAATTATCAAATTATATTTTGAATTATCTTTACTTTTGAATTTTACACTTTTTAATAGTCCAGAGGGTATTATCCCAGAAATTTTTTTATGAGTTTTAAGTGAAATTATATTTTTTTTCTTAATATTTCTAATCAGATATTTAGCAATTATTGAATTTTCCATCATATATAAAATTTGTTTTTTTTGTTTTTTATCTCTGTTTAATTCAAATATTTCAGTAAATTCTTTCTTTTTAGCTTCTGTATATAATTTCATTTTTGAGCAAGGCCAAAATTCTTTTTTTGAAAATTTAAAAATTTTTAATTTTTTCAAAAAATCGTAATTATTTTGAGAAATTGCTATTGTTCTATTAGATTTTATATATTGATTAATATTTCCAGTTATCAGATCTACCTTGAGATTGAGTTTCGAAAGAGTAATAGCTGTTATTAACCCTGTCAAGCCACCTCCAATAATGCAAATTTTTTGTTTTTCCATCTTTTTATTTTTATAAATTAATTTTAACAATAATTAATAAATGATACAAAGTTAATTAATTGATTTGAAAAATTATGTATTCTCAAATTTTAATAAAGATTAACAGTTTTGTTAAAAAAAGATTTATTGAATTTTCTGGTATTTTACTAATTATAGCCAGTATATTTCTTTTAATTTCAATTTTAAGCTATGACCAAGGTGATCCATCCTTAACATACACTCCTGAAACTAATCTTATAAAAAATTTAGGCGGATTCTATGGAAGCGCAATTGCAGACTTTATTCTTCAATCAATTGGACTGGTTTCATTTTTTATCATTATAAATTTGTTTAATTGGGGATTTNCACTGATTAAAGAAAAAAAAATTGATAANTTTATTACAAAAGTTTTTTTTANATTTNCATATATTNTTTTTGGCACAACTTATTTAAACATTTCTTATNATNATTCATATTGGATAAACTTTCATGGAAACGGTGGATTTGTNGGTCNTATAATTAAAGAATTTTTTTATTCGTNCACAAATATAATTGATAATCAATATATAAATTTATNANTCNTAATATTAGCTATTGTGTTTTTTATATTAAGTTTAAATTTAAAAATAAAAGAAATTATAAAAATTTTATCTTTACCTTATTTTATAATAAAAAAAGTTNTAGTTCTATTTNAAAGAAAGAAGANAAGTAATACAAATATTGATAANACAAATTTGNACATAGATATAAAAGATTCGTCAGATAATATTCTTAAAGAAAGACAACAAATTTTACCTTTCANAACAAATAANGAAACAAAAATTACTGNNAATAAATTTAAATTACCGTCAATAAATTTTTTGGAAAAAAACCCTGACCTTAAAAATACAAAAAACAATAATAATATAGAATTAAATAAAAATTCTGAATTTTTAGAAAAAATTTTACTCGACTTTGGNGTTGAGGGCAAAATTAAAAGAATTAGTTGNGGTCCTGTTGTAACTCTAAATGAATTTGAGCCAGCATCAGGTATAAAAGTATCAAAAATAGTTAATTTGACAGATGATATAGCAAGATATACTAGTTCCATATCTGCAAGATTAGCAACAATACCTGGAAAAAATACAATTGGTATAGAAATACCCAATTCAAAAAGAGAAAATGTATTTCTGAATGAAATTATTGCAGATGAANGATTTAATAAAAAAGAAATAAAACTACCNATAGCTTTGGGGAAAAGTATTTCTGGCGTTCCAATNGTTAGTGATCTTTCAGCAATGCCTCATTTATTGATTGCGGGAACTACTGGTTCAGGAAAATCCGTATGTATCAACACTATAATATTATCTTTGCTTTACAAATACTCTCCCGAAAAATGTAATTTGATTTTGATTGACCCAAAGATGCTAGAACTATCTACTTATGAAGGAATACCACACTTGCTATGTCCTGTTATTACTGAAGCAAAAAAAGCTACAGCTGCGCTGGGGTGGGCCGTAAAAGAAATGGAAAATAGATACAAATTAATGACAAGTGTGGGAGTAAAAAATATAGATGGCTATAATGTCAAATATAAAAAACATATGCCTTATATTGTAGTAATAGTCGATGAAATGTCAGATTTAATGTTGCTTGCTGGCAAAGAAATAGAAAATTATATTCAACGATTATCTCAGATGGCAAGAGCTGCTGGAATTCATATTATTATGGCGACACAAAGACCAAGTGTTGATGTAATAACTGGAACAATTAAGGCAAATTTTCCAACTAGAATTTCATTTCAAGTAAGTTCAAAAATTGATAGCAGAACAATTTTAGGCGAACAAGGAGCAGAACAGTTACTAGGNAAAGGCGATATGCTGTTCATGTCATCAGCAAATAGAATAGTNAGAATTCATGGNCCATATGTTTCNGAGTTTGAAATAGAAAAAGTTAANAGTTTTCTCAGATCTCAAGGNGAACCTAACTACATTGATGAAATTACAATAATTAAGGATAATGAAATTAATATTAGCGGAAATGATAATAAAAAGGATGAGTTATATNTTAAGGCANTAGATATTATAAAACTCGAAAAAAAGGCTTCAACAAGCTTTTTACAGAGAAAACTGCAAATTGGATATAATAGAGCTGCAAGAATTATGGAAATGATGGAAAAAGAGGGAATTGTAGGCNAAGCCAATCATGTAGGNAAAAGAGAGATNNTATAGGTTAAGTTTGATAAAAAAAATAATTTTTCTTTTTCAAATTTTTGTAATCTATTTTCTTTCTATAAATATTTCTTTTGCAGATTTACAAACAAATCTTATTAACAAAATAACAGCAACTAAAACTTTATCTTTTAATTTTAAGCAGAAAATCGCNGAAAANGAAGAAGTTGGGAGTTGTGTCATTAAATACCCATTATTAATGAAATGTGATTATGAAAATTTCAAGCAGAAGAGCGTAATTTCAAATGGGAAAACAGTTGTTGTGATAAAAAAAAAATATAAGAAAATTTATTATTATCCTATAAGAACAACACTNCTTTTTACTATTCTACAAAAGGAGAAAATTATAAATTTAATAAGAAACAATAAACCAACTAAAATAAATTCAAGCCTAATTGAATTTGAATTAATTGAAAAAAAATCAAATAAATTCAAAATATTTTTTGACAAAAATTCGTTAGAATTTAAAGGTTGGGAAACAAAAGATGCTTACTCTAATAATGTAAGCTTTATAATTTCAAATTTAAAAGCTAATAAGATAATTGACGACGAATTTTTTAAAATCCCAAAAGAAGAAGATCTCTAAACCTAGTAATAATTAAGAGACCATTTTTCCGACCTTTTCTCCTCCAAAAATATGGAAATGTAAATGAGGGACTTCTTGCCCACCATTTTCTCCAACATTAACTAAAGATCTATAGCCTCCTCCTTTAACTTCTTCAGAAACTCCAATTTTTTTTGCCACTATACTTATTGCTTTTATTAAACCTGAGATTTCCTCCTTAGATGCTTTTAATGAGAAATCATCTAAATCTACATATTCACCTTTAGAGATAACAAGGGCATGTA
This sequence comes from Pelagibacteraceae bacterium, assembly GCA_016764285.1. Classification (GTDB taxonomy): domain Bacteria; phylum Pseudomonadota; class Alphaproteobacteria; order Pelagibacterales; family Pelagibacteraceae; genus AG-414-E02. Next base: position 8,389 of record JAESSC010000034.1, on the reverse strand, counting down.
CCTTTTTTTGTGGATTAATGTCATAAAAAGCAAGAACGTACTCATCTTCGTAAATTTTTTTACAAGGAATTTCTCCTCTTAAAATTTTAGCAAAAATATTATTTTTATCATAAATCATATTTACCTATTTTTTTTTTCTTCAAAACCCGAAATGCCTTCTCTCTTTTTTAGTTCCGTTATTATATCATCAAAATTTATACCAGCAGATTCTAAGGTAACCAACAAATGGTAAATAACATCTGCTGTTTCATGTACTGTGTTTTTCTTATTTTTAATAGCATCTTCAAGTTCAGTTACTTCCTCTTTGAGTTTATTTAAACAATGATCATTTCCTTTAGATAACAAAAAAGAAGTGTATGATGATTTAACATTGTTTCNTTTTCTTGATTTAATTGTTTTTACGAGTTTCTCTATGGTCTCTGACATAATTAAATTCTAACAGGTATNCCTTTTGAGTCCAAATATTGCTTAGCTTCTAATATTGTATNTTCTCCAAAGTGGAAAATTGATGCTGCAAGGACTGCACTTGCTTTTCCAATCTTAATACCCTGGTGTAAGTGCTCTAAGTTACCAACTCCTCCTGAAGCAATTACTGGTATGTTAACAAGGTTAGATACTTTTTTAGTTAGATCTAAATCATAACCTTTTTTGGTCCCGTCTCTATCCATNGAGGTAAGAAGTATTTCTCCAGCACCTAGAGATTCCATTTTTTCTACAAATTTTAAAGCATCAATACCTGTAGATTTTCTTCCACCATGGGTAAATATTTCCCATTTATTATTACTTACTTTTTTTGCATCAACCGCAACNACAATGCACTGGGANCCAAATTTTTCAGAACTTTCCATAACTAAATTTTTATTATTTACCGCAGCTGTATTTATTGAAACTTTGTCAGCACCAGCTAATAGTAAATTTCTTATATCTTCCAATGTTCGGACTCCTCCTCCAACTGTTAGTGGCATAAAGCATTTTTCCGCAGTCTTTTTAACTGTACCCAATATAATATCTCTATTTTCATTTGAGGCTGTAATATCTAAAAAACATAGTTCATCTGCACCTTGTTCATCATATATTTTTGCTTGTTCTACCGGATCTCCAGCGTCAACTAAATCCACAAAGTTAATCCCTTTAACCACTCTTCCATTTTTTACATCTAAACAAGGTATAATTCTATTTTTCAACATTTTAAATTAACTCCGTTAGATCNCTAATTTTTATATCACCATCGTAAATTGATTTACCAACTATCACGCCTTCAATATTTGAATTATTTAATGATTTGATTTTTTTTATATCTTCTATTGAAGAAACTCCNCCTGAAATAACTAAAGGAATTTTTACTTTACTAGATAATTCAACCGTATCTTTTATATTCGGTCCTTTTTTTGTACCATCTTTATTTATGTCTGTATAAATAATTCTAGAAACTCCAAAATTTTGAATTTTCTTTATAAAATCTATAGCAGAAATATTAGTTTGTTTTTTCCATCCAGATAAAGCAATCAAACCATCTTTGACATCTAGNGCAACAGCAATTTTATTTTTAAATTTATTGCAAGCAGTTTCAAGTAAATCTGTATTCTCTACAGCAGCGGTACCCATAANAACCCTATCAACACCCATTTCTATCCAACTATTTATATCATCAATTGTTCGTATACCTCCTCCAATTTGAATCTTTAATTTAACTTTTTTTATTATTTCTTTAACAATAATAGAATTAACTGGCTTCCCCTGAAGCGCACCATCTAAATCAACAATATGAATATCATTAAAACCACTTTGNGAATATTTTATAGCTTGAGCAGTTGGCGAATCTTTATAAGAAGTTATTTTATTAAAATCACCTTTTATAAGTCTTACACACTTGCCGTCTTTAATATCAATGGCTGGAAAAATAATCATTTAAAGCTNCCATTTTAAAAAATTTTCCAAAATTTTTAATCCATTTTTTTGACTTTTTTCNGGATGAAATTGAGTCCCAANAATATTTTCTTTAGCGATCGCTACAATAATTGAATTGCCATAATTAACAGTGGCAATTATACAATCTTTTTGTTTTGTTAAAAATTCATAGCTATGGAGAAAATACATATGAGATTTATTTTTTAGACCAGAAAAGAGAGTAAAATCTTTTTTAAATTCTATTTGATTCCANCCCATGTGTGGCAGTTTTAGTGTTTTATTAATATTATTTATTTTTTTTACTGTTGCATCTACCCAGCCAAAGCCTTTTGTTTCTTGGGATTCATAACCAATTTTAGCAAATAGTTGCATACCAACACATATTCCAAAAATAGGTTTTTTTTTAACTAAAACAAATTCGTTTAAAGCATCTTCTAAACCTGAAATTTTTTTTATACCTAAATAGCAATCTCTAAAAGATCCTTGCCCTGGAAGAATAATTTTTTTTGATTCCTTAATTACTTTAGGATCAGATGAGACTACTATTTTTTCATTTATATTTGTATTGTTAACAGCAGCTTCAAGTGCTTTAGCTGCTGACCTCAAATTGCCAGAACCATAGTCAATTACTGCAATCGACATTTTTAATTTTATAAAACGCCCTTAGTTGAAGGAACTCTATTTTTAACTCTTTTGTCTATTTCTAAAGCTTCGCGTAATGATCTTGCAAGACCTTTGAAACAAGACTCGATTATATGATGACTGTTATCACCATAAATATTTTCAATATGTAAAGTNANNCCAGCCGCTTGTGAGAATGCTTGAAACCATTCCTTAAACAGCTCAGTATCCATTTCTCCTAACTTTTCTACTTTTAATTCAACCCGCCATATTAAATATGGTCTGTTAGAAACATCGATCGATACTCTAGTTAATGTTTCATCCATGGGTATCAAAGCATGAGCATATCGTTTTATTCCTTTTGNTGAACGAAGTGCTTTTTTTATACATTCTCCTATAGCTATGCCTGTGTCTTCAGTAGTGTGATGTAANTCAATATGCGTATCTCCTTTTGCTGTTATTTTTAAATCAATCAAAGAATGTTTGGATAATTGTTCGAGCATATGATTTAGAAAACCTATTCTGGTATTTATTTTATAGGATCCCTTCCCATCTATATTTGCTTCTACAACAATATTGGTCTCCTTNGTTTTTCTGCTTATTTTAGCTTTTCTTGTCATATGANGTCTTTGTAATAACTAGATATATAAATAATTCAAGAATATATCAATAAAATGAATTTTTAGACTTGAAGATNCCAAATAAATCTCCACATAAGTTAGTGTAATGAATAATANTNCAAATTGGCATGGAACTACAATTNTCTTAATTAGAAAAGATAAAGATGTTGTTGTTGCTGGAGACGGACAAGTAAGTCTAGGTAACACNGTATTAAAAAGTACAGCTAATAAGGTACGAAAAATTGAGAAGAGAAATGTCATAGCGGGATTTGCAGGATCAACCGCAGATGCTTTCACTTTATTCGAAAGATTAGAAGCTAAATTAGAAAAACATGCTGGAAATCTTACAAGAGCGGCTGTTGAATTAGCAAAAGATTGGCGAACTGATAAATATTTAAGAAGATTAGAGGCTCTAATGGCTGTTGCTGACAAAGAAAAAAGTTTTATAATCTCTGGCACTGGAGATGTGCTCGAACCTGAAGANGGAATTATAGGCATAGGCTCAGGTGGTAATTATGCTTTAGCTGCAGCAAAAGTATTAATGGATTCTAAAATGTCAGCAGAAGAGATTGCAAAAAAATCAATTCAAGTTGCTTCCGAGATATGTGTATTTACAAATAATAATATAACTTTAGAAAAAATTTAGTTAAATGAAACGAAAATCAAATGTAACATCTTTACNGNCAAGAAAANCGGCACAAGNAATTGATGATCATTCAGTAGTTTCATCTTTGTCTCCTAGAGAAATAGTTTCTGAATTAGACCGATACGTTATCGGCCAAAAGGAAGCTAAAAAAGCCGTCGCNATTGCTCTTAGAAATAGATGGAGAAGACAGGCATTAAAGGGNGATATGAAAGATGAAGTTTTACCTAAAAATATCCTCATGATTGGCCCTACTGGTGTTGGCAAAACAGAAATATCAAGAAGACTTTCAAAATTGGCTGAAGCTCCTTTTATAAAGGTGGAAGCTACACGATTTACAGAAATTGGCTATGTAGGTAGAGATGTTGAACAAATAATTAGAGATTTGCTTGAAATAGCAATTGCAATCGAAAAAGAAAGGATGAAAAAAGAAGTATATGCCAAAGCCCAACAAACTGCAGAAGAAAGAGTTGTTGACGCACTTGTCGGAAATAAGGCTAGCGTTGCTACTAGGGAAAGTTTTAGAAAAAGACTCAGAAATGGCGATTTAGATAATAATGAAATTGAAATTGANGTGAACGATGCGGCAAGTATACCAAGTTTTGAAATACCTGGAATGCCAGGAGCTAATGTTGGAATGATTAACTTTTCTGAGATGTTAGGAAAGNCTGGCAAAAAAGNTAAAAAGAAAAAAATGACTGTAAAAGAATCTCATGAAATCTTAATTNNTGAAGAATCTGATAAAATGNTTGAACNAGATAAAATTATAAAATCAGCAAAAATTNCAACTGAAAATAATGGAATTGTTTTTTTAGATGAAATTGACAAAGTATCGGCAAGAGGAGAGCGAATTGGAGGAGACGTTTCAAGNGAAGGNGTTCAAAGAGACTTNTTGCCTTTGATAGAAGGTACAACTGTTAGTACAAAACACGGNNCTATAAAAACTGATCATATACTATTTATTGCTTCNGGAGCATTTCAACTTGCTAAACCATCAGATTTATTACCAGAGCTTCAAGGTAGATTGCCTATTAGAGTGGAATTAAACGCCTTGACCAGTGATGATTTTATAAGAATTTTAGAAGAACCTGATAATAGTTTAATAAAACAATCTATAGCCCTTTTGGAAACAGAAAAAGTAAATCTTAAATTTACTAGAGATGGAATTGAAACAATTGCAAAATTAGCAACAGAAATTAACTCCAGCATAGAAAATATAGGAGCAAGAAGATTGCACACAGTTATTGAAAAAGTTTTAGATGATATCAGTTTTACCGCAACAGATAGAGGTGGAGAAACAGTTATAATTGATAAAAATTATGTTACTACAAATCTTGGTGAACTTGTTAAAGATACCGATTTATCGAAATTTATTCTATAGATTTTTTTACTTTCTTAAAAAAAATATAAAAAGCTCCCTCTCCTCCATCTTTTAAATCTGCTGTTGATATTCTGCTTATTTTTTCAAATAAATTTTCATCATTTTTAATAAATTCTGGTACCGAGTATTTTAATACGTTCATTTGTTCTGAAAGATAAGGATTTTTATGAACTTTTGATCTTAATCCTTTGCCAGTTATAATTAAAAGTTTTTTATATCCACCTTCAAAAGANTCGATTATAAATTTTTTTACTNTTTTATTCGCTTGATTTAATGATAATCCGTGCAAATCTAATCTNCGAATTTTATTTTCTGTGGTATTTTGTTTTATAAAATCGGTATCTTTATCATAAATATTTTCTAAACGTTTAGTAAAAGTAATCCAGTCTTTTTTATCTTTATACGTAACGGGGTATTTCTTTTTCACTATTTGCTTGATGTATCAACTAAATACCAGGTAGGATCTTGACTCCACATATTTTTTGCAAATTTCCAAACATCATTAACCGTCTTTACAGTATCTGGATTCCCTTCAATTATCTGGTTGTTTTTATCTTTTATACAGGTAATTATTTCACTTACAAAATTTACAGNTACTTTATAAATATTTTCAATTTTCTTAAATTCTAATATTTTTATCGATTTAAATCCAATAAAAGTTGTTTCGGATTTAAGTTGTTTATTTTTTCTCTCATCAATCGCTTCTGAAAAACGGTTAAATATTTCCTTTTCTAATAAAGGTTTTAATGATTTTTTATCACCCGTTGCAAAAGATGTAATTATTTGTTCATAGGCGATTTCAGCACCTTTCAAAAATTGCTTTTTTGCATTTTCATCGATATTGCCGGTTTTTATAGCTTCATTATTTTCTATATCTTCGTTTACTTCTAATCCTTTAGGAAAATATTTATTGCTTGGCTTTTTGNGATGACCAGATTTTCTTCCTAAAATATTTCTAAGCCTTAAAATAATGAACCCAGCCAACATGGCTAACAAAATTATATCTAGATACCCAAAATTACTACTCATGTGTTTTTTGATTATATTACCTAAATGATATAGTATGCAAACACAAATAATCAAACAAATGAACGCTGTTATCCTTTTTATAATTGGTATTCCTTTAATAGAAATTTATTTAATGATCAAAATTGGAAGTGTAATTGGTGCTTTCAATACTATTTTTTTAATTTTTTTTACTGCANTAACGGGAATATATTTTGCAAAACTAGAAGGTTTNAACGCAATAAGATCAGGCTTTGGTCAATTGGTAAAAAATGAAATACCAATCTATGAAATTATATCAGGAGCTGCATTAGCTTTCGCTGCTTTATTGCTTATNATTCCTGGATTTTTGACAGATTTAATTGGTTTTTTACTAATANTACCCATGACAAGAAAAATTTTTATTAAAATTATATCTTCCAAGTTTAATAAAAAAAAATTAATGGAGACTTTATCGAAGGAGATTTTGAAGAAANCAAACAAAATGACAATGATAGAAAAGATAGCTAAATGAGTTATAAAATTATATCAAAATTTATAAAAGATATCTCTTTTGAAATACCAGATGCTCGAACTTTTGTTATGTTAGAGAAAGAAATTTCAAAGTATAATTTAAATTTTGACATTAAAAGTAAACCATTTAAAGAGAACATAATTGAAGTAAACACTATTTTAAGTCTCGTGCCGAACCAAGATGTAAAACANAAAATTTTAACAGAGATTAATTTAGCTACCCTAATTTCTATCGAAAAAAAACTCAAAGACAAAAAAGAATTAGAAAAAATTATTTTAATAACGCTACCTACAGAAATATATCCTATTTTATATGAAACCTTTGTTTATTTATTTTCACAAGCGGGAGTAAAAAATATTATTATTAAAAAAGAGGTTGATTTTGAGAAATTGTATAATGAAAAAACTAAATCTTAATCGTAAAAATTTTTTTGCAGGTGATATTTTAGATAGTTTCTATGGAGCTCTAATTCCACACTACTAGGCTTAACTATTTTTCTTGAATTATTATTTTTTTTAATGAGATTATCTNTAAATTTCAGATCAGGGATTTCAGCNTTTACTAAATTTAATTTAGGTTCTTTCTGATCAACTANNTTAATATAAACTTCCTTAAGCANCTGACAATCTATTAACGCATTATGTTTTTCTCTTTTTGAGTTATCAATATTAAACCTTTTACAAAGGGCATCTAAAGAGTTTTGAGATCCTGGATATTTTAGTCGCGCAATTTCCAATGTGTCAATTATATTATTTTTGTTAATTGCTTTTTGATTAATAAGTCTAAATTCATAATTTAAAAAAGATAAATCAAAAGCTGCATTATGAATTATTATTTTTTTATCTTTTATAAATTTAAGAAAACTTTCTGCTATTTCAGAAAAAGTTTTTTTATCAGATAAAAAATCATCTGAATATCCGTGAATTTTATAGGCATCTTCTGAAACTGATCTTTGAGGATTTAAATATTCATGAAAAATCTTATTTGTTGGAATTTGGTTCTCTAATTCAATACAACCAATCTCAACAATTCTGTGTTTTTCAATTATAGATAAACCTGTTGTTTCTGTATCAAGTATAACTTCAAGCATTTAATAAAATTTTTTCCAACACTTTTTTAACATTTTTTTTAATGGAATTATTCCTAAAATTATTTTTTATTATAAAATCCGATTGCTGCTTTTTAAGTTCAACAGGAAGTTGAAGTTTTTTAAATTTTTCTACAATTTTTAGATTGATATTGAACTTTTTTTTTAATCTTTTATTAATTTCTTTTTTTTTAGCATCTACAAAGATTAAAATATCGTTTTTTTTATTTATTTTATTTTCCATTAATAAGGAGATATCCAAAATAATAAGCTTCTTGTTTTTATTTTTTTTAATAAAATTATTCATGTTAGATCGAACTTCTGGATGAACAATTTTGATGATTTTTTTAAGATTATACTGATCAGCAATAATAGCTTTGGAAATCTCAATTTTTTTTACAGGGAAAGAAACTATATATTCAGGAAGTGCTTTTTTTAATTTATTATAACACTTTCTGCTTTTTCTATATAATTTAGCAACCTCGGTATCGGCATTAAAAACTGGATAACCAAACTGTTTAGCTACATAGCTTTTACCAGAACCAATATCTCCTAGAACAGCAATTCTAATCATGCATCCAGTAACTTAATTACTTCATTATCAATTTTT
>JAESSC010000033.1 GCA_016764285.1 Pelagibacteraceae bacterium | reverse complement strand
GGTATTTTTGGAATTGAAACAAAGATAAAAGAACTGCACAAAAAAGCTTTTCAAAAAAACGTATCAATTCTTCCAATCGGTGGCATTTACAAATACAGAAAAAATGGCGAAAATCACCAATATCAAGGTCAGCTGATTCATATGCTACAACACGCAGTGACCACCAACTCATATGAGACTTATAAAAAATATGCTCAAGGCATTTATAATTTGCCTACAATTAATTTAAGAGATCTTTTAGCTTTTAAAAATTTAGGTAAACGAGCCAGCATTAATGAGGTTGAATCGGTAGACAGTTTAAGAAAAAGGTTTGGAAGTGGAAGTATGTCTCATGGGGCTTTGTCAACAGAAGCCCATGAAACTTTAGCAATTGCAATGAATAGAATTGGGGCTGCTTCCTGTAGCGGAGAAGGAGGAGAGGATCCAAAAAGATTTATTAAAATGAAAAATGGTGACAGCGCCAATTCAAGAGTTAAACAAATCGCTTCGGCAAGATTCGGAGTAACTATTGAGTATTTAAATAATTGTAACGAAATTGAGATAAAAATTGCTCAAGGCGCTAAACCTGGGGAGGGAGGCCAACTGCCTGGTTTTAAAGTATCAAGAGAAATTGCAAAGTTAAGACTTTCGACTCCAGGAGTTACCTTAATATCACCACCCCCTCACCATGATATTTATTCTATAGAGGATTTAGCTCAGCTTATTTACGATCTTAAACAAACTAATCCTAAGGCAAGAGTGGGTGTTAAGTTGGTAGCATCAACTGGTGTTGGAACGATTGCTGCTGGCGTTGCAAAAGCAAAAGCGGACGTAATTTTAATTTCAGGGCATTCTGGGGGTACGGGCGCTAGTCCACAAACAAGCATAAAGCATGTTGGAATTCCTTGGGAGATGGGACTTACTGAAGCAAACCAAATTTTGACTTTAAATGGACTTAGGCACCAAATAACTTTAAGAACTGATGGTGGCATAAAAACCGGTAGAGACATAGTAATGGCTGCTATGATGGGGGCTGAAGAGTTTGGAATTGGCACCACTTCTCTCGTAGCAATGGGTTGCATTATGGTGCGTCAATGTCATTCTAACACTTGCCCAGTGGGGGTTTGCACTCAAGACGAAAACTTGAGAAAAAAATTTACTGGAACACCTGAGAAAGTCGTTAATTTATTTACCTTTATTGCTCAAGAGGTTAGAGAAATCCTAGCAGAGTTAGGTTTTAAAAATTTGAACGAAATTATTGGAAGAACTGACCTTTTAAGACAAGTAAGCAGAGGCACATCTAATTTAGATGATCTAGATCTCAGTCCATTATTGGTTCAGGCTGATCCAGGAAACAATGACAGGTACTGTGCTACTAATTTAATAAATGAAGTCCCTCCAACACTAGATGAAAAAATTTATAAGGATATAAAAAATTCTATTGGTAAAAATAAAGTGGAATCAAGTTATGAAATTAAAAATGTTCACAGAGCTGTAGGAACGCGACTATCACATTACATTTTTAAAAAATTCGGCAATAAAGGTATTGAAGAAAATATAGTTGAAATTAATTTGTCAGGATCAGCAGGTCAATCACTTGGCGCTTTTGGGATAAAAGGTTTGAAGTTAAATGTTACTGGAGATGCAAACGATTACGTTGGAAAAGGACTTTCGGGGGCAACGATTGTTATTAAACCTCCCGCAGATAGCAATTTGGTTAGTAATGATAATACAATTATTGGTAATACTGTGCTTTATGGCGCTACCTCAGGAAAACTCTTTGCAGCAGGTCAATCAGGAGAAAGATTTGCAGTTAGGAATTCTGGAGCTGAAGCAGTTGTAGAGGGTTGTGATTCTAATGGATGTGAATATATGACTGGAGGTACCGTGGTCATTTTAGGCAAAGCAGGTGATAATTTTGCAGCAGGTATGACTGGTGGNATGGCGTTTNTTTATGACCCAAAACATGAATTTGAAAACTACGTTAATCCCGGTTCTGTTATTTGGCAAGTACCAGAAACTGATTATTGGAAAAGTTGTTTAAATAATTTAGTTAATCAACATTTTGAAGAAACACAATCTCACATCGCCAAAACAATACTTGAGAATTTTAANAACGAGGTGCAGAATTTTAAACAAGTNTGNCCTAAAGAAATGCTAGATAAGCTTACCAANCCTTTATTATTAAAAANCAAAGTTTCGAAAGCTGTTTAAAGAAATATGGCAAAAGAANTNAAATTATTCTGTTTTGGTTTTGGTCAGGTAGCACAGTATTTTNTAAAAAGTTTGGTATCTCAAAAATNTGAATTTGATTTTGTAACGACCACAACTTCTAAAACATCTTTTAACAAAAAAATTTTTGGTAAAAATTATAAATCTCTATTTTTTGAGGGAAATGATTATGACCCAGATATTTTAAATGAACTATCTAATTCAAATAACGTTTTAGTTTCAATACCTCCAGTTTCTGATGAAGATTTGGTGTTAAAAAACTTTACTGATGAATTTAAAAATAATAAATTTGATTGGATTACTTACCTGTCTTCNACAAGTGTCTACGGTNATAAAAATGGTGAATGGGTAGATGAAAATTCAGAGACTTTACCAACTTCAAGTAAAGGCAAAGCAAGGCTTANATCAGAAAAATTATGGATGAACTTGTNCAAACAANATCAAATGCCAATTAGAATTTTTCGTTTGGCAGGCATATATTCTTTAGAACACAATGTGATAAATAAACTAAAAAATAATACAGCCAGAATTATTGATAAGAAAAACCAGTTTTTTTCGAGAATTCATNCAGANGATATTGCGCAAGCGTTAGTTAAATCGATTGAACGACCCAGTTCTGGTGAAGTGTATAATATTTGTGATGACTATCCGTGTTCTAATGAAGAGGTAACAGTTTATGCTGCTAATCTATTAAAAGTCCCCATTCCNCAAAAAATTAAGCTAGATACTATAGAAAATGAAATGTCTAAAANTTTTTATAAAGATTCAAAAAGAGTTAAAAATACTAAAATGAAAGAAAACTTAAAAGTTAAATTAAAATACCCTACTTATAAAGAGGGACTAAGNAATATTTGTAGTCATCTTTCTTAATTCTGANCAGATTCTTCTCAGATCTTTTTTTCTGGAAAGACTATGATCGCCATCTTTAATTTTAATAATTTTTTTGTTTTGAGTTTTGAATAATTTAAATGTTTTTTTAGAAAATTTTAATGGAACTAACTTNTCTTTTAATCCATGAAAAAGAACTANAGGTATTTTTNCATCTATTNTTTTATTAANNACNTTGTTTTTTCTTCCATNCATGATTAGGTTTTTTGTAATTGGATANGGANCNTCNTAATCNTTNTCTANGTANTAAATNTTNTTTTTAANGATAATTTTTTTTATTTTTTTACTGAAATTTTTCCACATTATTTCTTCCGTAAATTCNGGCGCTGAAGCAATTCCTATAAATCCTATTAATTGTCTTTTTNAAANTTTTAAATAAATTGAGCACTATCCAACTTCCCATGCTTGATCCAATAAATATTAATTTTTTTTTACCTTTTATTTTTGTCTTAATTAATTGTTTAGCATCATTAGTCCATTTGGATATATTGCCATCAGTAATTTTTTCTGAAGATTTGCCATGGCCAGAATATTCGAATTTTAAAAACCCTATTTTTTTTTTAGTGCAAAATTTTTGAATTGTATTTGGTTTTTCTCCTAGCATATCAGACATAAACCCGTGAAAAAAAACCACAGTTATTTGACTTTTTTTATTCAAAAACAAATATTTGATTTTTCTTTTGTTCGAAGTTAAAAAATATTTGGATCTTTTGTAACTCATTTGACATACTATAATATTTCAAAATAATGAAAAAAAAAATCAAAGTTTTACAGGTTATACCTAAATTGGACTACGGCGGAGCAGAAACGGGATGCTACGATTTAGCACATTTTCTTCCAGAACAAGGTTGCAAGTCCTTTATTGTTACAAGTGGTGGAGTATTACTTAAGTTTATCAAAAAAGAAAAAGTAAAAGTATTTAGATTACCAGTTCAATCTAAAAATCCTATTTTAATTTTATTCAATGCAATAATAATATCTTTAATAATACTTATTTATAATATAAATATTATTCATGCTAGAAGTCGTGCTCCTGCCTGGTCTTGTTTAATAGCTACAAAAATTACATCAAGAAAATTTGTGACTACATTTCATGGCACTTATAATTTTAGTAATCGATTTAAGAAGTTTTACAATTCGGTAATGGTGAGATCTCATTTAATTATCGCGGGTTCAAATTTTATTTTTTCCCATATAAATGAAAATTATGGAGATTTTTTTTTAAATAGAAAAAGAAAACTTTTAGTAATTTTTAGAGGTATTAACGCAAACTATTTTAATCCTCAAAAAATTTCACTTTCAAAAATAGAAAAATTTTCTAAAAAAAACAGTATCGATAGAGACAAATTTATTATTTTACTTCCTGGAAGACTTTCCTTCTGGAAGGGTCAAAAAATATTTATTGAAGCACTTAAGTTACTTTCGGAACAAATTAATAACCAGCCTTTTGAAGGAATTATTATTGGTGGCGACCAAGGAAAAAGTGTTTACAAAAAACAACTTATTGCTTTAGTAGAACGATATAGATTAAAAAAAATTATCAAATTCATTGATCACTGTGATGAAATGCCTGTTGCTTACAAAATTGCAAACTTAGTTTGTTCATGTTCTTCTGAGCCAGAAGCTTTTGGACGAGTTTCCGTAGAAGCTCAATCAATGGGAATTCCAATTGTTGCGAGCGATATAGGAGGTTCAACAGAAACAATAGTTAAAGATAAGACAGGCTTTTTATTCAAAAGTGGCGATTCGAACGCATTAACAAATGCAATCATTATGGTTATGCAAAAAGATTATAATTCATTGAAATCCATCGGGTTTGAAGGTAGGAAAAATATATTAAAAAAATTTGATGTTGATAAAATGTGCCACACTACCTTTACTGAATATAAAAAATTGATAGAGTTATCTTAATCGATGCCAGATATAAAATTGCCAGATGGTAAGAAAATTCCATTTTCAAAGACTATTGATGGCTTTGAAATAGCAAAAAAGATCAGTAAGTCTCTAGCTAAAGATGCTTGTATTATGAGTGTGAATGGCAAACTTAGAGATTTAAGTTTTTCTATTGATAANGATGTTCAGGTTAAGATAATTACCANAAAAGACAAAGAAGGCTTAGAAGTAATTAGACATGATGCTGCNCATGTTCTAGCAATGGCAGTGCAAGAATTATNTCCAGGAACTCAAGTAACAATTGGTCCGGTTATTAAGGATGGGTTTTATTATGATTTTTCCAGAAAAGAAACCTTTACAGATGAGGACCTCAAGAAAATAGAAAATAAGATGAAAGAAATAGTTGACCGTGACGAACCAACCAAAAGAGAAGTCTGGAAAAGAAATGAAGCAATAAATCACTTCAAAAAAATTGGAGAACATTATAAAGCTGAAATAATAGAGGACATTCCAAAAAATGAAGAACTTTCTATTTATCATCATGGTAAATGGCATGATTTATGTAAAGGCCCTCACCTACCCTCAACGGGAAAAATTGGAAAAGCCTTTAAGCTTACAAAAGTATCAGGAGCATACTGGAGAGGCGATTCAAACAATGAAATGTTACAAAGAATATATGGCACGTGTTGGAGTAATAAAAAAGAACTGGATGAATATCTTTTNAGATTAGAAGAAGCGGAAAAAAGAGATCATAGGAAACTGGCTAAAGAAATGGATTTATTTCATTTTAGAGAAGAAAGTCCTGGTGCAGTTTTTTGGCACCATAAAGGTTGGACTTTATTTCAAACTCTTGTTGGTTATATGAGGTTAAAACAAAAAAGAGCAGGTTATAAAGAGATTAATACTCCAGAAATATTGGACAAAAACTTATGGGAACAATCGGGCCATTGGGAAAAATTCGGTGAAAATATGTTTACTTCTGAAACGCCTGATAAAAAAACTTTTGCAATTAAACCAATGAATTGCCCAGGGTGTTTACAAATATTTAACCAGGGACTTAAAAGTTATAGAGATCTTCCTCTTAGGCTATCAGAGTTTGGCAAAGTTCACAGATATGAACCCTCAGGTGCTTTGCATGGTTTGTTGAGAGTTAGAGCCTTCACTCAGGACGACGCTCATATTTTTTGTACTGAAGATCAAATTACCGATGAATGCTTGAGTGTAACAAATTTGATATTAGAAATTTATAAAGATCTCGGCTTTAAAAACGTCTTACTACAATATTCTGACAGGCCTCAAAAAAGAGTTGGAGATGATAAAATTTGGGATAAAGCGGAATCTGCATTGCTAAAAGCAATAAAACAATCAAAATTAAAATATGAAATTAATAAAGGCGAAGGAGCATTTTATGGGCCCAAAATAGATTTTGTACTTAGGGATAGTATTGGACGTGATTGGCAGTGTGGAACTTTACAAGTAGATTTAAATCTTCCTTCAAGACTTGGGGCTTCCTATGTTGCTAGCGATGGATCAAAAAAAGTTCCTGTAATGTTACATCGAGCTTTATTTGGTTCTTTAGAAAGATTTATTGGAATTTTAATTGAACATTATGCTGGAAAATTACCGTTATGGTTAGCTCCTTTACAGGTTGTTGTTCTTCCTATTGCTTCAGAATTTGATAATTATGCAAAAAAGATATTTGAACAATGCATAAAAGCGGGTATAAACACCGAAGTGAATTTAAAAAATCAAAAAATAAATTACAAAATTAGAGAACATTCACTATCTAAAGTACCTCTTTTATTAATTTGTGGTGAAAAAGAAGTTAAAAGTAAAAGCGTTACAATTAGAAAATTAGGATCAGAAAAACAAGAAACCCTTTCGCTTGATCGAGCAATTAAAAAAATATCTCAACAAAATAAATTCCCAATAAACTAAGTGGCATTCCAGAAACAAAATTATTTTCAAAGAAGAACGAGACCAAAAGGTCCTAGAACAAATGAAAGGATTCGAGCACTAGAAGTTCAAGTTATAAGTAGTGATAAAAAAAATCTAGGTACCTTTTCTCTAAAGGAAGCAGTTGAAATGGCGAAACAAGAAGGGTTAGATTTAATCGAGATTTCTCCAAAAGCTAATCCTCCAGTTTGCAAAATAACGGATATTGGAAAATATAGATATGATTTACAAAAAAAAGCAAACAAGGCTAAAAAAAAACAAAAAATTGTAAATTTAAAAGAAATTAAACTTAGACCGGTTACAGAAATCCATGATTATAATTTTAAACTTAAAAATGCTCAAAAATTTTTGGAAAAAGGAGATAAAGTTAAATTCACAGTAAGATTTAAGGGAAGGGAAATGCAACATACAGGTTTGGGCAAAGAACTAATGAAGCGTATAATTAGTGATACTGCAAGCCTTGGAAAGGTAGAAGTAGACCCCAAGCTTGAAGGAAGGCAGATCATTATGATAGTCCAACCCTTATAGTTTTATAATTTTATTGTAAATCAAATATAAAATTTGTATAAACTGCATTAATTTTATGCCAAAATTAAAGACTAAAAGTTCAGCAAAAAAAAGATTTAGATTTACTGCTAAGGGCAAAATAAAAATGCCCCAAGCAGGAAAAAGACATGGAATGATTAAAAGAACTAATTCACAAATAAGAAAACAAAGAGGTACAACAATTATGTCTAAGCAAGATTCAAAAATTGTTAAGTCATATATGCCTTACAGTTTGCGAGGTTAAAATGGCAAGAGTAAAAAGGGGAGTTACAAGTCACGCTCGGCATAAGAAAGTCTTAAAACAAGTCAAAGGTCAATACGGTAGAAGAAAAAATACAATTCGTGTTGCAAAACAGGCTTTAGAAAAAGCAATGCAATATGCGTATAGAGATCGAAGAACAAAAAAAAGAGAATTTAGATCGTTATGGATACAGAGAATAAATGCTGGCGTAAGAGCTGAAGGTATAACCTATTCCAAGTTTATCAATGGACTAAACAAGTCCGGTATTAAGCTGGATAGGAAAGTGCTGGCTGATATTGCTTATAATAACCCGGAAGCATTTAAATCTATTATAAAAAAAGTACAATCCTCCCTTAACTAATTAAAACCTATAAAATCCCTTAAGGAATATAAAATGAATATTTTAATTACAGATGGACATTCTGGATATGTTTCTAATTTAGATCTATAAGTTTTATTAAAATTTATTTTTTTCATATCAGTTGTCGTTCCTCAATTTTTTTTAATGTTTCTAGCTTTTGTTCTCGAGTCATAATCCACCAATCTTGTAATTCCTGTTTGCTTCTATGGCATCCAATACAAAATTCTTCTTCTTC
>JAESSC010000032.1 GCA_016764285.1 Pelagibacteraceae bacterium | reverse complement strand
TGGGCTAATACAAGGTCCTGTATGTCTTAGAAAAGGTTTTAAAATTTCTTCTCTAAACTTTGCTGAACACAAAATTGCACCACCCATGGTTCTTCCTTGACCATCTATATGTTTGGTGCCAGAATAAACTATAATATCTGCTCCAAATTTCGATGGACTTTGCAAAACAGGTGACACCAAGATATTATCGACAATAACTTTAATATTATGTTTTTTTGCTAATTTGCATACAGCATCCATATCAACTAGTTCTAAACAAGGATTGGATGGAGTTTCAAAAAAGAAAATTTTTGTATTTGATTTTATCTCTTTTTTCCAACTTTCTATATTTTTACCATCAACAAAAGATACTGTTATTCCGTATCTTGTTATTATATTTTTTATAACTTCTCTACATGAGCCAAATAGAGCAGTCGCTGATACAACATGGTCTCCGGCTTGTAGTTGACACATAAAAGAAGCAAAAACTGCAGCCATTCCGCTTGCTGTAGCAAAACAACTTTCTGCACCATCTATTATTGCCATCCTTTTTTCAAATGTATCGATTGTTGGATTAGCATATCGAGTGTACTGAAATCCTGTTTCATCTCCTTTAAAAATTGCTTCTGCTTGTTCTGCACTCTCATAGACAAATCCCGAAGTCAAAAAGAGGCTTTCTGATTGTTCTCTAAAGTGCGTTTTATTTAAAGCCCCACGAATTAATTTAGAATTTTTACCTTTTAAATCTCTTGTTAACATGGCAAATCACTTTTTTTCCAACCAACATTTTCTTGATTGCCTTCAAAACCGTCAGAAATATTCACACATGTATAATTTTCTTTAGTTAAAAGCTCTGCAGCAAATTGGGATCTTGCTCCTGAACGACAAGTAATTAGAATGTTTTTATCTTGATTAATTTTTAAATTTTTAAATTCCTGTATAAAATTTTCATTGAAAATTCTCTCATCACCAAATTGTATTGACAAAAAATAGGTTTTTAATCCTATTTTCTCTCCATCCGGTTTACCAATCGTGTCCCATTCTTCTTTTGTCCTTACATCTAGTAATACACTATTAGGTTTTGTTATGAGATAATCTTTAATATCTTTTGATGCTAGTTGTTTTATCATAATTTTTTTTGAGCCTTCCAATAAATTTAATATAATTAAGCTTTATTCCTATAAGCTTTCATATGTTTAGGAATTCTTTTGTTCGTACCATACATGAAATGATTGGATATGTTTTCTCTATATTTGCTTGCGGGAACTGTAAGTCCAACTGCTTCTGCGACTTCCCTAATAAGCATCGGATTTGCACCACAGCAAATACCCAAATAATTCACTCCAAGTTTAAAAGCTTCCTTTGCAAATTTCCTTATTTCATATCTGTTGCATTGCAAAGGGTCTAAAGCAGTTGGAAATGTTCTGCCATGAGGAGCATGACTTTTGCATCCATTCTTGTCTGGCAAATTAAAAAATGTTGAATGTTTTTTAGTTGTACGAAGAGGAACCGGTAAAGCACCAACGTGACATTTAACTGCTTTTCTAATTTTTCTTAAGAAAGGCATCGTAGTCTCAGGACCTCTGAAGCAGTTTAGTCCTACAACTTCAGCGCCCAATTGTTCTAATTCTTTACAAGTATCTAAAACGGAAACACCATCTCTCATTATGTTTTCAGCCATCGGAGAAATAGTAAGCACACAGGGTAGACCTGTTTTTTTCATTACCTCTAAAGCCTTATAAGCTTCTTGAGCATAATAAAAAGTTTCTCCGATCAGCATATCCGCACCTTCTTCGACAGCCCACCCAACCATTTCAGTAAACATTTTTTCAACTTCTAAATGTGATTTTGAATCATCCTTATTCCAGATATGGGTACCTGAAATATTTCCGGCCATTAAATTGGGTTCAGTTCCCTTAATTGGATTTGTGGCAATTTTTTTTGCAATTTTTAATGCTGCTCTGTTTAAAGNCTCTAATAATNNNTCTTTACCTATAACACGCATTTTTTCACGGTGACCATTATAAGTNAAAGCTTGGACAATATCAGAGCCCGCATGTTGAAAGTCTTTATGTAANTTTTCTAAAGCTTCTGGATGATCTAAAGAAACCATCGGAACAAACTCTCCGGAAGCCATATAGCCCCTTTTTTCAATTTCAAAAAGAAATCCCTCTGCACAAATTACGGGTCCAGAGTTTAGTCGTTCTAATAAGCTTCTTTTCTTTTCTTTGCTTTTATACTTTTTCATCTCTTAATCTGCTTATTACTTTCAAGAGGAGAAACGAACAATTAAAAGATCTATAAACAACTCTCGTTAAGAGAGAGAGTATAAGCTTAATACTAATTGAGCAGTTATTTACTTGATATTTCGTATTGCTCATTTTCTCCTTTTTAGTGCTTCGACTAAATGTCGGGTGCACAATATGGTTAAACACCCGGTTTTTTGATGAAAAAGATTTCCAAAAAAAAACCACCGACTAAAGCGGTGGTCAAGAAAAATCGCTTTAGCAGGAATTTTTAAAGCGCCCGCAATCTGATTCAACTCGGCGCTATGTAAAATCTTAACTAATGCTATATATATTGTCAAATACAATCTAATTTATTTAAGGAGTTCTATTTGGAAAATTTACTGAAAAATGAGAAGAGTCCCTACCTCAAGCAGCACGAAAACAATCCTGTTCATTGGTATCCTTGGAGCAAAAAAGCCTTAAATAAAGCTAAAGAACTAAAAAAACCAATTTTTTTAAGTGTAGGCTATGCCAGTTGTCACTGGTGTCATGTCATGGCTCATGAAAGTTTTGAAGATCAAAGTACCGCTTCTATAATGAATGAAAAATTCATCAATATAAAAGTCGATCGTGAGGAAAGGCCCGACTTAGATTACGTATTTCAAAAAAGTTTAGCTCTTTTAACTGAAACTCAAGGCGGTTGGCCATTATCGATGTTTTTAGATGAAAATGGAGTTCCTTTTTCTGGCGGAACTTACTTCCCAACTAAAGAAATTTATGGAAGGCCCTCTTTTATTAATATTCTTAATCAGATGTCAGAATTTTATGGAAAAAATAGAGAAAAAGTCATCCAACAAGCACTTGGAATAAAAAACGTTTTCCAACAGATTCAAAAAAAATCTTCTGTTATTAGTCAAAGTTTAACTCCACATCTTGAAACCTTAACCAATTATATTGACTATGAATGGGGAGGATTTAAAGGCAGTCCAAAATTTCCCCAATTCTATGTTTTTGAAAGTTTTTTACATTTTTATAAAAAAACAAAAAACAAAAAATTCTATGATGCTGTAAAAATTTTACTTCAGAATGTTTGCGCGAGAGGATTATACGATCACTTGTTAGGAGGAATCGCACGTTACTCGACGGATGATAAGTGGATCGCTCCTCATTTTGAAAAAATGCTCTACGACAACATTATGTTTGTAAATTTATTAGGCCAATTTTACCTTGAAGAACCTAACGATTATTATAAAAATAAACTTATTCAAACTGTAGAATTTATTAATCAGTCTTTTAAAAATAAAGATAATCTTTCGGGTTCTGCTTACGATGCTGATAGCGAAGGTATTGAAGGAAAATATTATGTTTGGGAAGGCAAAGAATTAAAAAGCGTACTTGGAAAAGATTACGATTTTTTTGGTAAATTTTACGACATTTCGGAAAATGGTAACTGGGAAGGAAAAAATATCCTTATTGAAAAAAATGCCGAAATATTGAAAGAAGACAAAGAAAAGCTAGTTTCTATAAAAAATAAATTATTATCCATAAGAGAAAAACGACCAAAACCATTTTTCGATGATAAAACGCAAATTGATTTAAATGCCTATTGGATTAGCACTTTAATTTTTGCTGCAGAAGTAATCGATAAAGAGGAGTGGAGAAAACTGGCTCTGTCAAATTATAAAGTTTTAAAAAGCCTGCTAGGCGGCGAAGTCTTCCATTGTTACAAAGATAAAGAAGGAATTAAAGTATTTCTTGAAGACTATACCTATTTCTCCCAACTAATGATCAATCTCTATGAAGTAACTGGAGATATTAATTATTTAAGTGACGCTAAAGATGCAATGCAAAAAACTTGGGATTTATTTTATGATAAAAACAATAAAATTCTTCAAAAAAACCCTGTCGAACAAAATGATCTTTTTGTTGCACCTGTAGATATTAGTGATCACAATATACCCAACGGGAATAGTGTTTTTTTAATAAATTGTAAAAAACTTGAAGCCATTACCACAGAAAATAAATGGCAAAATATGGGAAAAGAACTGATGAGTAGTTTGCATTCTTTTTTAAATTTACATGCTTCACAAATGGTCAGTTACATAAAAAATATAGATATATGTGAAGAACTAACAACTTTTACTTTTTTTGGAAACATTGACAAATTTAAAGATTTGCATCAATACGTAAAAAAACGTTATCTCAAATCATCCTCTTTAATTTACAAAGAAGATCGGAAAGAAAATTATTTAGTGGTGTGCAAAAACCAAACCTGTTCAAATAAAATTAAGGATATTGATAGTCTTAAATTAGTTGTAAAAAACTATGCCATATAGTGATCAGAAAAAAGGAACGCTTCTTGCATTTACTGCCATTATATTCATTACTCCAGATTCTCTGTTTATTCGATTAGCTAGTCTTGAATCTTGGAATTTGATTTTTTATAGAGGGTTTATTCCCTTTGTTGTAGTTTTAGTTGGTCTTCTAATTATATATAAAAACAAATTAGTTACCGAACTAATAAATAATGGTTGGCGTGGTATTGCTTACGCTGGAACATTTACCATAACAAATATTTTGTTTGTTATTTCAATTGAAAACACCAATGTTGCAAATACTCTGATTATGATTGCTTTAGCTCCTATGCTGTCCGCGATAATTAGTCTTATTTTTTTAAAAGAAAACCCTGATCAAAAAACATGGATAGCCATAATAATTACTACGTTAGCGGTAATTTTCATTTTTTATAATGCGTTAGATGTCGGGGATTTTTTAGGAAATTTTTTAGGTTTAGTTTGCGCAACAGGACTAGCCGTTGGGGCTGTGATCATCAGATCTGCAAAAAAAATTAGCTTGGTCCCCTCAGCAATGNTGGGCAAATTGATGGTTGCNTTAATCGCACTATTATTCGTAGACAANTTAAAATTAGAAGGAAACGACCTAACTATTATNCCNCTTATGTGCGTTATGTGCGTNGCAATACCATTTGTCCTGATTACCCTGGCTCCGAGGTACATTACCGCAGCCGAGGTGAACCTTTTCTTTTTACTTGAAACCATATTGGGTCCACTTTGGGTTTGGTTGGTCATTCACGAGCAACCCAGCATGGCAACGATCATTGGAGGAATAGTGATCATTTCCGCAATCGCTGTTCACTCTTTCTTAGCTTTAAAAAAAACATAATCTTTTTCATTATCTCTTTGCAATTCTTTTAAAAAAGAATATCTACACCTAATCATGACCAAAATTATAAAAAATTCATGGGCGTTATTTACCGGAATCGGAATCTTGATGATTGCCCATGGCCTACAAGGAAACTTGATGGGAGTCAGGTCCGTAATCGAAGAATTTAATTTTTTAGCTACGGGTACGATGATGTCAGGATATTACGTAGGATATTTTTTTGGTTCCCATATAACTCCAAAACTGGTTTTAAGAGTAGGTCATATCAGAGTTTTTGCAGCTTTTGCATCCATGGCATCCTTAAGTATTTTAATTATCTCTGCATATGTAAATCCTATTGTATGGACTTTTGCGAGATTTATAACAGGAATGTCTNTNGTAAGTTGTTTTATTGTTGCCGAAAGCTGGCTCAATGATCGAGCCAACAATAGAACGCGAGGCAAACTATTATCTCTTTACATGTTCATAACCTACATAGGTTTAGCAATTGGAATGCTTTTATTAAATTTTGATAGTCCAGAAAACTATAAACCTTTTATTTTAGTGTCGATCTTATTATCAATTGCATTGGTGCCNATCCTGCTTACCAAACGTAAGGCACCTAAATTCAAAAAGATAGGCACTTTGAAATTGAAAGAACTTTATAAAATTTCACCTCTGGGCGTTGTAAGCTCTTTTTGCACGGGTATAATTCATTCAGCATTATTTACATTAACTGCAGTTTANGCGGCCACAATGAACTTTAGTATTTTTGAAATTTCTTTATTATTATTTTTGATTACTATTGCGGGGGCTTTATCCCAATGGCCCATAGGTTATCTTTCTGATCGATTTGATCGAAGAATCATTATCGTTTTATGTACTATAGTAGGTGCCGTTTTTTGCGTTTTATTAGTTATTGTATCAGGAGATACGTTGCAACTCATGTTTTTGGCCACAGAATGGGGAACGAACAAGTTAATATTTTTTATTTGTGCAACAGTCTATGCTGGTGCATCGCTTTCTTTGTACCCACTTAATATTGCGCACACAAACGATTTTGTTCCAAAAGAAAAATTCGTTGCTGCTGGAGGTGGTTTAACCTTNGTTTTTGGGCTAGGAGCAATAGGTGGACCGATAGTTTGTTCTATTTTTATGAACGAATTNGGACCCAATAGTTTCTTTATTTTTCTACTCATTTTTCATGTTATTATTGCTATATTTGCTCTTTATAGGATTACCAGAAGAAGTACCGAAGATAATCCTGATTCAACTTTTATACCNCTACCAAAAAATATTACTCCATTAGGTATGCAACTTGATCCAACTACCGGCACAGATTTATCAACTACTAAAAAGAAATGAATAAGNAAAATGCGTCGAAGCTTTGGAAAATNATNNNGGAAGCTGGNGATTATTTAAAAGNNCAANTACCNGANCACCCTAATCATCCTAANGGNAGAAATCCTTATGCGCATGTAGCAATTTGNGTNAAATCTAAATTNCAAAAAAGNTATAAAGATATNGANGATGAAAAATTTCANGAAGTNNNNGANTANATTGAATTCTTAAAAAAAAATCCTAGTTAACTATTTCTTATTTTTAAAATTAGACTATAAGAACTGTAAATAATGAAAAATAATATTAGAAACATAGCTATAGTTGCACACGTAGACCATGGAAAAACTACGTTAATAGATTCTATGATGAAACAAAGTGGATTATGGCGTGACAATCAAAAAATTGAAGAGAGAGTTATGGATAGTGGTGACCTTGAAAAAGAGCGAGGGATAACTATCCTTGCAAAACCTGCCTCTATAAAATGGAAAGAAACTAGAATTAATATTATTGACACTCCTGGACACTCAGATTTTTCTAGTGAAGTAGAAAGAGTTCTTGATATGGCCGATGGAGTAATACTTCTGACGGATGCAGCTGAAGGATGTCTTCCAGGTACAAACTTTGTAATGAAAAAAGCTTTAGCTCAAGGACTTAAACCAATAGTGATAATTAATAAAATTGATAGAAAAGATGCTAGACCAAAAGAAGTCATTGATGAAGTTTTTGATTTATTTGTTGCGTTAGGAGCAACTGACGAGCAACTAGATTTTCCAATTCTTTATGCGTCTGGACGTGATGGTTGGGCAGTAAAAGAATTAGAACAACCAAAAGAAAACTTACACGCTTTATTAGATTTAATATTAGAGCACGTGCCTGCTCCAAAAGTAGAAGCAAATAAACCTTTTGCTATGTTAGTTACCCTTTTATATGCAGATAATTTCTTGGGCAGATGTTTGGTGGGTCGTGTTGGACAAGGTAGCGCTCATATAAATGAAAATGTAAAAGCAATTAATTTAGCTGGCAAAAAAGTTGACATAGGCAGACTCACTAAACTTTTAAGATTTGAAGGGACTAAAAAAATTCCAGTTGAAGAAGTCGTGGCTGGAGATATTGTAATTATTGCCGGACTAACCAAAGCTACTGTTTCAGATACTATTTGTGATCTTTCGGTTGAAAAACCTTTGCCAAGTACACCAATCGATCCTCCCACCATGTCAATTAGCATAAGTGTAAATTCCTCGCCGCTTGCGGGAATAGATGGAACAAAATTAACTTCTACAAAAATTCGAGAGCGCTTATTGGTAGAAGATGAAAATAATGTTGGAATAACTTTTTCAGAAAATGAAAATAAAGATTATTTTGAAATTAGTGGACGTGGTGAACTACAATTAGGAGTATTAGTAGAAACTATGAGGAGAGAAGGTTTTGAACTTACAGTTTCTCGCCCTCGTG
Source organism: Pelagibacteraceae bacterium (assembly GCA_016764285.1). Classification (GTDB taxonomy): domain Bacteria; phylum Pseudomonadota; class Alphaproteobacteria; order Pelagibacterales; family Pelagibacteraceae; genus AG-414-E02. Next base: position 8,565 of record JAESSC010000032.1, on the reverse strand, counting down.
TTATTTTTAAAACAGATGCTAATGGAAATAAAACCGAACCAATGGAAGAAGTAACAATAGATTTAAATGCAGAATTTTCTTCAAAAATTATAGACAGCATGAACAAACGTAAAGCTGAAATGATTAATATGATTGACGCGGGCGCTGGAAAAAATCGCTTAATTTTTCATGCTCCATCCCGTGGTTTGATTGGCTACCAGTCAAGATTTATGACGCAAACACGTGGTACTGGGGTAATGAATAGAACCTTTCATTCCTACGGGCCATTTAAACCTGGAATTACAGGAAGAATAAATGGTGCGTTGATTTCTATGGAAGCTGGACCAGCTATTGCTTTCGCAATATTTAACTTACAGGAACGTGGTGAAATTTTTATTGAACATAATACAGAAGTTTATCAAGGAATGATTTGTGGAGAACATAGCAGAGAAAATGATTTAGAAGTGAACTTTTTAAAGGGAAAAAAATTAACTAATATGAGAGCGTCAGGCTCTGATGAAAATGTAGTTTTAACACCTCCTCGCCAAATGAGTCTTGAAGAAAAAATGGCATACATTAATGATGATGAGGTTTTAGAAGTTACACCTAAACATTTAAGACTTCGTAAAAAATACTTGGATCATCACGAAAGAAAAAGAATATCCAAAAATAACTCCCAAAATGTTTAAAAAAAAATAATTTCATTATTATCTTGTGAAATTATTAACAATATTTAGACTAATTAAAAATATTCCAAAAACTTCTTGGAGCTCAAAAAAACCATTAAATATTAAACCAAAAATAAAAACTTTATTATTTTTAATATTCGGTTTATTTTTATTTGGTCTTGGTGAAACTCTTTTGCTCGCATCAGGCGCTGGGGTAAGTCCATGGACTGTTTTAGCTGAAGGAATATCGATTTACTCTTCATATTCCGTTGGCTGGTCTACTTTTTGGATGAGCTTAGCTGTTTTGCTGCTTTGGATACCTTTAAAACAAAAACCTGGTATTGGTACAATTTTAAACGTAATAATTATCGCATTAGTTTTCGACTATACACTTCCATATCTACCTAATCCTGAGAATTATGGATTTAAAGTATTACAAGTCATAATTGGAGTTTTAATAACGGGTTTAGGTAGTGGTTTTTATTTAATTTCCAATCTGGGTCCGGGACCAAGAGATGGGTTAATGACTGGGGTTCAAAGAATAACCGGAAAACCAATAGCATTAGTAAGGTCCACAATAGAAGTAATCGTAGTTTTTTTTGGATGGAAGTTAGGTGGTACGGTGGGATTGGGTACAATTATATTTGCCTTAGGTATTGGTCCAACTGTTGCTGCTGGTATTTATTTTGTAAGTAAAAATTTTAAGTAAAACTATGTTTATTTTCTAGTTTAATCCAATAAAGCGCCTATTTCTTTGAGTAAAAAAGCTGTAATAAAAAATTGCAAAAGTAATGATAAATCCTCCAATGATTGTATTGGCAGATGGAATTTCGTTAATTCCAAAAATAGGTAACCAAACCCAAAAAATACCTCCGATAACCTCGGTCAAAGATAACAAAGTAAGTTCAGCTGCAGGTAAATTTTTGGATCCAATAGAGTAAAGTATTAAGCCCGATACAACCAATAATCCATGTAAAGCAGACAAAGATGAATTTCTAAATGTTGTAAAAAAATTAGCATCAGTGAAAATCAAAACAAAAAAAGAAAAAACTGCACAGAATAATCCAGCGATAGCAACTGTGGTAAATGTTGGCGTTTCTTTTCTCCATCTTAAAGAAACAGAAAAAATTGAAAAACCTAGCGCTGATAAAAGTCCAAATACTAAACCAAATAAAGTTCCTATTTTATTACTATTGAGAGCCATTAAAACAATTCCGATTGCTGCAATAACTATCGAAATTAATGTGGTTGATGAAACTTTTTCCTTAAGAAAAATATAACCTAGAATAGCTGTTATAAAAGGCATTGCAGCTAGCATCAAAAGTGTAACCGCTGCAGAAGTATGGGTAATTGACCATATGAAAGTCATCATGGCGGTGCCCAAACTAATTCCTCCAATAATTCCTGATAATCCAATTTTTTTATAATTCTGAATAAATGATTTTCCTTCTTTAATGAACAAATAAATATTAAGAAGTAAGAAAATAGTAGAACCTCTAAAAAAAAGATACTGCCAAGGAACTAGATGTGCATCTTTAATGAATCGCACTGCTAAGGCTCCAAAAGACCAGAATATTCCAGCTATTAAAACAATCAAGATAGCCGAATTTACATTGTCCTTTTCTATACTCATTTTATTTTTTCTTGAGGTCTTAATGAATGCCCAGGAAGCCACTCTTCTTTTCCTCCAGTATAGTGTTCTTTTTTCCATATTGGAGATTGGTGTTTTACTTCTTCAAGGATATATCTGCAAATTTTAAATGCTTCATCTCTGTGTCCAGCCCCAACTGCTATAAGGATACTTATTTCACCTACGGGCACATAACCTTTGGCGTGTTCTAAAAAAATCTTAGCATTCTTATCAAATTTATTTTTTGCATCATTACAGATTGACTGAAAAGATTTTATAACTGCTTGATCATGAGCATCATAGGTAACACCTGTTACTTTTTTTCCATCATTTTCATTTCTTACCCTTCCGACAAAAATAGATTCTGCTCCATTTTTATCTGAATAGATAAATCTTTTTGCTTTTTCCGAAGAAATTTTTTGTTCTTCTATTTTGACCAGCGCAGTATGAAGACTCATTAGCCGCCGCCGATAGGAGGTATAATTGAAATTAATTCTTTATCTTTCAGTTTATAATTATCATTTATAACTTCATTGTTTTTACTGAAAAAAGCTGCACTTTTTGGCAAATTACCTAAATTACTTTTTGAATATTTGTTAGATATTATTTTACTAAGACTGTTTCTAAGCTGTTCTATATTTGAATTTTCGGGCAATTCAATAAGCAATGTTTCCTTATCGCTTAACAGCTTTGAAGATCCATAAAGTTTTAGCTGAATTTCCATAAAATCAATATCAACCACCAGTAACGTTCATATGTCGAGGAACAAATTTTTCATCTTGTTTCCGCTCAATAACAAAATCATGCCCTTTGGGTTTTCTTGAAATNGCTTCNTATATTNCATNTTTNANNAGTTGATNNTTTTCNCTNTTTCTNAANGGNGTTTTCAAATCTGCTTTATCTTGTTGTCCCAAACACATGTACATAACCCCCGTACAAGTAATTCTTACCCGATTGCAAAGTTCACAAAAATTANGAGTATGTGGAGTAATAAAACCAATTTTTTGATCTGTTTCATGGCAATGTACATATCTTGCTGGGCCTCCAGTTCTTAACGAATCTTCGGTTAAGCTATATTTTGTTTGTATCAAACTCTTAACTTCAGTNAGNGGCATGTACTGNTCNGNTCTTTTTTCNCCAATTTCACCCATTGGCATTACTTCAATAAATGTTANAGAAAATTTGTTTTCACCACACCAATTCACTAAATTTAAAATTTCATTGTCATTAATTTCTTTTAAAGCCACTGTATTAATTTTTATTTTTAATCCTGCTTTTTTTGCAACCATAATTCCGTTAATAACTTTATCTAAATCGCCAATGCGGGTAATTTTTTTAAATTTGTTTTTCTCTAAAGAATCCAATGAAATATTAATTCTTCTAACCCCATTATCAAATAAATCTTTTGCATAACGATCGAGTTGAGAACCATTTGTAGTAAGCGTTAATTCTTCTAATCCTTGGCCCAGTTTTTTTCCAAGATTACTAAATAGTTGCATTATATTTTTTCGAACTAGAGGTTCTCCTCCNGTAATTCTAAGTTTTTTTACACCAAGATCGATAAAAGTATTACAAAGTCTGTCCAATTCTTCTAATGATAAAACATCTTTTTTAGGTAAAAAATCCATATCTTCAGACATGCAATAAGTACATCTAAAGTCACAACGATCTGTTACTGNTACTCTTACGTATGATATTTTTCTCTTAAATGGATCTATCAACATAAATAAATTAAATCACAAAAATTATGATTTGTTAATTACTTTATTATATTTAATACTTCTGTGATTATATAATTTTGCTATTTTTCAGAACTATGAGTGACGTAATATGATACTGCATCAATCTCTTCTGAAGTTAATAAGCCTTCCTCTCCAAATGCTGGCATTACTCCAAGGCCCTCAGTTACAACTCCTTTTACTTGTTCTTCTGAAGGCTTTAAACTATCTAAATCTGGACCTATATCGCCTGTTGATCCAGCAGCCTTCAAAACATGNCAAGTACCACACATCGCCTTATTGTTGAAAACCTCCAANCCTAAAACCATTTTTTCTGAATCTGCTTTTAGATTTATCGTTAAGGAAAACGAAAATAATAAAACAACAATAAAAATTTTAAAAATTTTCATTACAAAAATTTAATAACTCTAAATTTTAAAATCTTTATACTGCTTTAATATTTACGCTATGATCTTTCCAACCGTTATGAGCGTAGCCTCTTCTATTTTCGTATCTTANCTCAGGTTGAGTCTTACCNCCGGCAGAAGCCTTGCTTGCAAGATTGTAACTTCCGGGTGCTAAATTTGCTTCAAATACAAACTGTCTCCATGCGTATTTTCCAAGATCAGGGCCAACAAATTTCGCTTTCTTCCAGCTTTGCCCNCCATCAATTGAAACCTTAACACTTCTAACTTTTTTAGTTCCGCCCATAGCTACACCAACTATTTGAACATTTCCTGCTTTTACTGTACCAGTCTCATCTGTTGGTCTAGTTATCCAAGATTTTACAGNCATTTCCCAACATGAAGGATACTGTGAACCTTTTTTTCCAATCGGAGATATTCGATAACTTGATTTCATATATTTAACAGTTGACTCAGTTTTAGTAAAAGCAACTNGGCCAAGATGTTTAACATTGTTAATACCAAAATATCCTGGGGTAACCATTCTCAAAGGACCACCATGTGCATTAGGCAAAGGAACTCCGTTCATTTCCCAAGCCAACATTGCATCTTTATAAACTTTTTTCGGAACAGATCTTTCAACTTTAGCTTTTTTTGGATCTAAACCTGTAGGCTCGTGATCAACACCTGCTGATGTCATAAAAACTGCATCACTATCAACACCACCACATGCATCTACCACCACTTTCATAGGAACGCCTGTCCAAACAACACATGCTGCTGCTCCAGTTTTCCATTGAGATCCTCTAACTTCATGTGCAAAAAAACCTCTGCCATTTCCTGAACATTGTAATATCGTTGCCATTGTTGTGTGGCCTAATTTTTTCAATTGTGCCAAAGAAAAAGTTTTAGGATTCTTAACCCCTTTAATACTTACTTTCCAATTATTTCTATCTCCAATTTGTGTGTCGGACATAGTCGGCATATTATTTCTAATGTAAATATTTCTATTTGGAGTTATTAAACTTTCCCCAATTGCACTTCTATGTGTCTCAATACCTTTTTTAGAATGAACAATTAGAGCATCCCTATTTTTCCATTTAATAAAATCTGGTAAACCTTTTGGATCAGCATCTTCATGATTAGCTTTTGCAATTGATATTGGTAGTACCGATGNTGCGGCAGCTACCCCAGCTAAAGTAACTGAACCTGTTAAAAAATTCCTTTTACTAGTATCAATCTTTTTTATAATTCTCTTTTTCATCAATCTCCTCCTTTTGAGCCTTTAATATAAATCTATTATAAATAATTAAGTATTAATTTCAATAAAACAAAGNTGTTATTATATATAAATTTTCGCTTTCTAATTGAAAAACAAAACTCTTAAACAATTAGAGAGAGATATAAAAAACAGCTATATAAGGATAATGGTAGCAACAACTGAAGATAAAAAAAAATACAAACTTACACATAAACAAGTGGATAAAACTGTAGACTCTCCATGTATCCAAATTTGCACGTATGATGAAGAAGAAGAATTTTGTATTGGATGTTATAGAACTAAACAAGAATTACAAGATTGGTGGATTATGACTAGAGAACAAAAGCTAGAAGCATTAAAAAAACTTGAGGNCGGTTATGAAGATTAAAGACAACTAGCTANTGGGAATTAAAGGCACCCATTCNACAATATCCCCNGATTTAAATTGCTCTTTACCGCCAGGNAAAATACCCCAACAGTTTGCCTTTACAAACGATTCGATTCTGTGAGACTGTTGTCCCTGCAACACCTGTAATTCTCCCAACCCCTTGGCATTAACATTTATTAAACATCTTGCAAAATGAGTAAAATTCTTTTGTTTTGAATACTTGTTAATTAGTTTGGCCTTAAATTTTTTTTCTTTTAACATTCCTAAACTATTGCGTAGTAATGGATAGACAAAAAAACGAAACCCTGCTGCACATGAAATGGGATTTCCAGGCAGTCCAAAAAATAATTTTTCTTTTCTCTTAAATTTAGACAACATTATGGGTCGGCCAGGTTTTATAGAAATGCCTTTAAAATATGTTTTAAAACTAAGTTCATTTATTAGTTTTGGTATAAANTCAAATTTGCCTGCAGATATTGCNCCCGAAGTTACAAATATATCAATGTCTGATTTAAGTGATTTTTTAAGTTTTTCTTTGAGTTTCCTTTGTTCATTGTCTTTTATAACTCCACCATCAATTATTTGGTAATGCAAGCTTTTACCGAATGATGTGAAATAATGATTGTTTGAATTACGAACTTNCCAATTCGATATATTTTTCTTTTTATAATCTACAATTTCTTTGCCAGTTCCAAAAAAAATTATCTTAGGCTTTTTTTTTACATATAAATCCTTAATTCCAAGAGTTGTAAGAGCCATAATGTGTTTTGGTTGAATTACCTCACCCTTTTTTACTACTACATCTTTTAAATTATAATCTTCTCCAGCAAATCGAATAAATGAAAATTTTTTTACTTCACTGTCTACAAAAATATGTGTTGGCTTTTTTTCAGATGGATAATATTTTATCTTTTCAACTGGTATAATAGAATCAAAAGGTTTGGGAACTATGCCTCCTGTCATAATTTCTACAGAAGAATTTTTTAAATAATTACTTATTTTTGGATTGTCGCCAGCTCCAATAGTTTTTAAAATCTTAAATTTTTTAATTTTTTTTTTAGATAATCCTTTGGTTTCTTTAGCTAAAACTGCAAAGCCATCGAATGCTGTATTATTAGCTAATGGATTTGTCGATGGTGATAAGATGTTTTTTGCACAAACTCTATTTAAAGAATCTGATATAGAAATTTTTTCGTTAGGTAAATTTAGGTAAACTTTATTTATTATTTTTATAGCCTTTTGGTAGCTGATCATTTTAAATATTTAAAACGTTTTTTATTTTTTTTGGTATCCCTTCAGGATTAATCCATAATCCTTTTTTACCTCCTGATTTAACAAGCAATCTTGTGTTAGTAATTTTTAAATTTGGTTCAACAATTTTTGAAAGATCGTAAATTGCAAGAAGTGCTGAGTTCACTCCAGATAACGCTTCCATTTCAACACCTGTCTTAGAATTTGCGGAAACTAAACAGTAAACAATAATCGAATTCTTTGGTTCATCAATCTCTGTATGAATAGAAATATGGTCTAAAGGCAAAGGATGGCAAAGGGGTATTAGTTCACTTGTCTTTTTAACTCCATTGATTCCAGAAACTTCTGCAATAGCAAGAGGATCGCCCTTAGGCATTGTTTTATTGTTAATCATCTCGATGACCGTAGATCCTAATATTATTTCTCCTGCCGCTAGAGCCTTCCTGTGCGTAACTGCTTTATCACTAACATCAACCATTTTATATTTTGATGCTGAAAATAACTGTGTCAGCGAATCTTCTAATTTATTGTTTTTTTTCATTTTTTAACTTTTCTTTTTGATTGTCCACCAGCAAGGATTGCCCCTAGTATATTGTCTTCATTCATAAAACAAATTATAAATGCTAAAGAAAATACAATAAAGTTTAAATGATCGATAAAGAACTCATCAAAATAGCTTCAAACACTGAAAATTTCGGGTTAATTAATAAATATACTCATTTTTCAAAATTAAAAAATCCAATCTGCGGAGATGAAATGAAAATATATTTAATTGTTGAAAAGGACAAAATTACAAAATTTAAATATCAAAGCCAATCGTGCATTTTCTGTCAAGCATCCGTCAGCCTTTTATCAAGAAAAACTACAAGTAAATCTGTTGAGAAAGTAAAGAATTTTTTGCAAAAAGCAGACAATTATTTCAAACAAAGAAAAAATATCTTCGATAAGGAATGGCTAGAATTTGATAAAATAATGAATAAAAATAACATCTCTAGAAAGGAGTGTTTGCTATTACCTCTTAAAGCAATGCTCAACGCATTAAATAGCTAGTAATGATAAATTTAAAAAAAATTATTTGTTGGCCCCCCCTTTTAGCCGGAGTAGGTGCTGCAGTAACAATTGGTATTCTAGCTTATATGACTTATCAAACTGAGCTGGGTCTTTGGTTGCTTGCATCTTTTGGAGCCACCACAGTTATAGTTTTTGGATATAATGATCATCCATTTGCTCAACCAAAAAATGTTTTTTTTGGCCATTTACTATCAG
>JAESSC010000031.1 GCA_016764285.1 Pelagibacteraceae bacterium | reverse complement strand
ATCCTCTGACACCATCTGGAATGCCTGGTGTTCAAACATTAATTCCCATTATGCTTAATCATGTAAATAACAATAAATTGACTTTGAATAATTTTGTTAAATTAGTTAGTGAAAATCCATCAAAAATTTTTGGAATAAAAAATAAAGGTCACATAAAAGAAGGTTTTGATGCNGATTTAACCATAGTGGATATGAATATGAAAAAANNTATTAAAAATGAATGGATTGCAAGTAAATGTGGTTGGACTCCTTTTGATGGNTATGAAGTNAAAGGTTTTCCTTTAGGAACGATTGTNAANGGNAAAGNAATTGTTTGGGANGGNAAGCTTATNGAAAAAGCNAATGGTAANCCGTTNANATTTTAGAGNAAANTNTCTTTNNAGAAATTNNAGAACATCGGGTTAAATATTNTTTTCATTTAATTTTTTAAAATATTNTGTTTTTTNAAATCNNCTTTNATTTCATCNANNATNGCNGGATCNTCAATAGTNGCNGGCATTTTATANGNCTCNNNATCNGCNATTTTNCTNACNGTTCCNCTTAATATTTTTCCCGATCTTGTTTTGGGTAATCTTTTTATAACTATAGCGGTTTTAAAAGCCGCGACTGGACCAACTTTTTCCCTTATCATTTGAATACATTCTTTTGATATTTCGTCGTGGTTTTTACTTACCCCAGCTTTAAGAACCAATAAACCAATTGGCAATTGTCCTTTTAATTTATCAGCTATTCCTAGGACAGCGCATTCAGCCACATCTTTGTGTTCCGCAAGTACTTCCTCCATTGCTCCAGTGGATAATCTGTGGCCAGCAACATTAATGATGTCATCTGTTCTTGACATAATCCAAACGTAACCATCTTCATCAATATGGCCCGCATCATAAGTTTGNTAGAATCCTGGNTAACTCGACATGTAATTTTCTTTATANTTTTGATCAGCATTCCATAATGTTGGGAAAGTGCCTGGNGGTAGAGGTAATTTAACAACTANATCACCCATCTCATTTGGTTTCGCTTCTTTACCGTCNCTTTTCATTATTTTTATATCATAGCCTGGTACNGGCTTACATGCAGATCCATATTTAGTTTTCAAAAGCTCTAATCCTGTACAGTTAGCGCTAATTGCCCAACTTGTTTCTGTTTGCCACCAATGATCAATCACAGGCACTTTTAGTAAAGACTCTGCCCATTTAAGTGTATCAGGGTCCGCTCTTTCACCNGCAAGGAATAAAAATTCGAAAGATGATAAATTGTATTTTTTGAAAAATACTCCATTCGGATCTTCTTTTTTAATAGCTCGAAAAGCAGTTGGTGCAGTAAAAAGAGACTTCACCTTATGCTCGGAAATAATTCTCCAAAAAACTCCAGCATCCGGGGTGCCAACTGGTTTTCCTTCNAATAAAATTGTAGTACATCCGTGAAAAAGTGGACCATAAACGATATAAGAATGACCAACTATCCATCCTATATCACTTGCNGACCACCACACGTCGTTTGGATCAATATTGTAGATGTTTTTCATTGTCCATTTTAGAGCAACAATGTGACCTCCGATATCTCTAACAATTCCTTTTGGTGTACCAGTTGTCCCAGAAGTGTATAGGATGTAAGCGTAATCATCAGCTTTCATTTCAACACACTCTACTGGTTCTGCANCTTTTATNNCTTCGTTCCAATCAATTTCGTTTTTGCTATCTAAGTCAACTTTAAAATCTTTTCTTTGATAGATAATGCATTTATCTGGTTTGTGTTTTGCTAGTTCTATCGCTTTTTTCAGCAACGGTTTGTATTCTATTGTTCGTCCCGGTTCATACCCACAAGATGCTGATAAAATAATTTTTGCTTTAGAGTCNTCAATTCTGCTAGCAAGTTCATTTGCAGCAAAACCACCAAAGACCACCGAATGAATTGCTCCAATTCTCGCACAGGCAAGCATGGCTATGANAGCTTCAGGTATCATAGGCATATAAATTATCACTCGGTCTCCTTTGTTAGTGCCTTGTTTTTTTAAAGCACCTGCAAAAATTGAAACTTGATCTTTTAATTGACTATAAGTGATTTTTTTTTTGGAATTTGTAATTGGACTATCGTAAATAATAGCTATCTTGTTGCCATTGCCATTTTTAACATGTAGATCCACTGCGTTGTAACACGTGTTTGTTATTCCATCCTCAAACCATTTATAAAAAGGAGGATTATCTGAATTAAGAATTTTGGTGGGCTTTTTATACCAAAACACATCATTTGCAATTTCNGACCAAAAACNCTGAGGATCTTGGAGAGATCTATTGTAAATTTCTTGATATTTNGTTTCCATTTTTACTCTAGAAAAATTTTAAACTATTAAACCATATCATTTTATCTATTGCATTATTTTATTTAGCATATATCTAGATAACTCAAACCATGCCAAAAATTACCTACATCGAACACAATGGAAAAACACATGTCGTTGAAGTTCCTAACGGATTAAGTGTGATGGAAGGAGCTGTACAAAATAATATTCCAGGTATTGACGCTGATTGTGGAGGATCTTGTGCTTGTGCGACGTGTCATGTTTATGTTGATGAAAAGTGGTTTAGCAAACTACCAAATAAAGAAGATGCCGAAGAAGATATGCTTGATATGGCCTTTGAGCCAAATAAATTTAGTAGATTAACCTGCCAAATTACAGTGATCGACGATTTAGATGGTTTGGTCGTAAAAATNCCATCAAAGCANGGATAATTGAATTATGATTAAAACAGATGTTTTGGTAATTGGTGCGGGCCCTGTGGGTATATTTGTTGTACATCAATTAGGTNTAATTGGACTTAAGGCAGAAGTGGTAGACAACTTAGATAAAATAGGTGGTCAATGCATAGAACTGTATCCCGATAAACCCATTTATGATATTCCTGCCGTCCCCGAATGTACCGGCGAAAGTTTGACAAAGAATTTATTAGAACAAATTAAACCTTTTAAGATAAATTTTCATTTAAATGAGAGAGTTCAAGAAGTTTCTGAAGAAAAAAATAATTGGAAAATCATAACAAGTAAAAACAAAATTTTTCTTGCGNCAAATATAATCATTGCTGGTGGAGTTGGATCTTTCGAACCTAGAAAATTTCCANTCAAAGAAGCTGAAAAATTTGAAAATAATGGGGTTTTTTACTCGATCAAAGATAAGTCATATTTTAAAAATAAAAAAATTTGTATTTTTGGTGGAGGAGACTCCGCTTTAGACTGGGCAATTGAATTATCAAAAATTGCTAAGGTTATTCTGGTGCACAGAAGAGTTGAGTTTAGAGGAGTTGAACAAAATGTTGAGACTGTTAAAAAACTTGAAAAAGAAGGTAAATTAAAAATAAAAACTCCGTTTCAAATCAATTCAATTGACGGACAAGATAAAATAAATGCAATTAGCATCAAGAATGAAGATGGCAATATAGAAAAAATCGACACTGATTGTATGTTGGGTTTTTTTGGTTTGATAATGAAATTGGGTCCAATTGCTGAATGGGGTTTAAATTTAGAAAAAAAACATATACCTGTGAATGTCGAAAATTTCCAGACAAATAAGAAAGGGATATTTGCAATTGGAGATATTTGTACATATCCAGGAAAACTTAAACTAATCTTATCTGGTTTCCACGAAGGAGCTCTTGCAGCAAGAGCATGCTTTAAATTAGCAAGACCAAATGAAAAATACAGATTTGAATTTACCACTACTTCAAAAAGTACGCATGAAAGATTAGGCGTAAAAGTTAAATAAAGTTTTATGATAGAATTATTTTATTGGCCAACTCCGAATGGTAGAAAAGTGTCTATCATGCTTGAAGAAANTAAAATTAAATATAAANTAACGTNAATAAATTTAGGCAAAGAAGAACAGTTTAAACCAGNATTCCTTAAGATTAATCCTTACGGAAAAATTCCAGCAATCATTGATCATGAAAAAGACTTGGTTTTAATTGAATCGGGGGCGATACTTATTTATTTAGCTAGAAAAAGTAATCAATTTCTTCATAAAGAAAATGAAATAAGAATTTTTGAGTGGTTGATGTTTCAAACGGGTAATGTTGGTCCAATGCTCGGTCAACATCATCATTTTCATCATTTTAATCCTGGAAAAAGCAAATATGCTGAGGATCGATTTTTTAAAAATTCTATTCGCGTTTATGAAGTTTTAGACAANATTTTAAGTAAAAATAATTATTTAGCTGGTGAAGATTATTCAATAGCTGATATATCAACTTTTCCTTGGATAGCTAGGCACAATTGGCATGATATAGGATTAAAAAAATATAAACATTTGAGCAAATGGTATGAATTTATATCTGATAGATNGGCTGTAAAAAAAGGATATGATTGTTTAAATACTGGAGAACAAATACCAAAAATTTAATTTAGATATCTGCAAATATTTTTTCATTTCTTTCATGCTTTTCTTGAGCTTCAATTGATAATGTAGCAATGGGNCTTGCTATCAACCTTTTTATACCGATAGGTTCACCTGTTTCATCGCAATAACCATATGTATCGTTCTTAATTTTTTTAATAGCTTGATCAATTTTTGCTAAAAGTTTTCTTTGTCTATTCAATGTACGNATTTCNACTGTTTTTTCAGTTTGTGAAGAAGCTTGATCAATTATATCNGGNGAAGAAATTTCNTGGTCAANTTCGTTCAAATACAGACTTTTATTATTAGATTCTATAATTTCATTTTTCCATTCTATTAATCTTGTTTTAAAATACATCTTCTGTTTTGCGCTCATATACTTTTCTTTTTCATTAGGAATATATTTTTTTGACATTTTCTTTGTAACAAAATTATTTAAAGCCGGTGAGTATATTCACGTTTTTCTGGGTGTCAAGTGGTATAAACTTGTATAAATTCAAGATATGCAAATTAAAAAAAATGATGTTAATAAAACTTTAACAATTTTTTTATTATCGCATGTTATTATTTGGACTTTAATTCCAACTTTTTCGAATATTAATCTTCCGCTTGATACTATAGAAGCTTTAGCTTGGGGGAGTGATTTAGATTGGGGTTATAACAAACATCCACCCTTAAGCGCATTTNTAGTTGAAGTTTTTTATCAATTATTTAAAAATCAAGATTGGGCATATTATTTTTTAAGTCAGCTATTTGTTATTTCCTCATTTTTCATAGTATGGAAATTTTCTGAGGATTTTTTTCAAAATAAAATTTATGGTTTGATATCAGTACTTCTTTTAGAAGGGATTTATTTTTATAATTTTACAACACCAGAGTTTAATGTTTATGTTTGTCAATTACCTTTTAGAGCATTAACAGTTTATTTTTGTTGGAAAAGTTTAAAAAACAATGACACAACAAGCTGGTTGTTATTTGGTTTATTTGCCGCANTAGGGTTTTTGTCTCATTANTTATTTCTGTATTTAATAGTTGCCATAATAATATTTTTTACNATTTTACTTACCAANCAGAAAAAATTTAATTTNAAATATTTAGTTCCAGCATTTGTTTTTTTAATTGTACTCTTACCTCATTTAATTTGGTTAAAAGAAAATAATTATATTACGCTTACCTATGCCTTACATAGAACTGGACCAGAAGAACAGAATTTCTTAAACCACTTGTTTTATCCGCTGATATTTTTAGGAAAGCAGATCGGAATATTAATACCTTTTTTTATAATGCTTTTATTAATTATTTCTAAATTTAAAAGAAAATTTAACTTAAAAGATAAAAAATTATTATTTTTATTAATTATAAATATTGTTCCAATAATTTTAATATTTTTAACTTCATTACTTATGGGTATAAAAATTAGAACAATGTGGATGTCTCCCTTTTATTTATTCATGGGAGTTTTATTTGTTTATATTTTTCAAAACAAAATANTGTTGAATAAACTTAAATACTTTTTTTTAACATTTTTAATATTATTTATTTTTTCTCCAATGGCTTATTTTTATATTTCAATAACTCAGACTGACAAAAGAACNGATTATCCTGGAAAAAGAATTTCAAAAATAGTTCAAGAAAAATGGGAAAATAATTTTATAAATAAAATTGAGTTAGTAGNAGGAGATGAATGGCATGGAGGAAATTTATCTTATCATCTTAAATCTAGACCTACGTGGGATAATATTTTAGAAGCTAAAAAAACTATTACGTCCAAAGATATTGACGGTGGATTTGTTTTAATTGGTAATGCAGATATTTTATTAAAANTTTGTAGTGGAATTTTTTTTGAAGCAGAAACNCAAGGTATTTGCATGATAGGAACGAAGAAATGAAAAAATTTATAATTTTAATACCCATATATAACGATTGGAAATCTGTTTTTCAGCTTTTAGAAAATATTGATTTACAAATTGCCAAATGGGATGCTGAAGTATTGGTGTTGATTATCAATGATGGTTCAACTGAAGAGAGAACTGTAACTGAATTAAGCTTTAAGAATATAAAAACAGTTCGGGTTATGAATATGAAGCAAAATCNGGGACATNCAAGATGTAATGCTGCTGGATTAAAATATTTAACTGAAAAAGAAGATTTTGATTATGTTATTCTAATGGATGGGGACGGTGAGGACCGGCCAGAAGAGCTTACTTCGCTATTCAATAAGTCTAAGGAAAATNCCTTAAAAACGGTGACAGCAAATCGAATCAAACGTTCTGACGGCTCTTTTTTTAAATTGTTGTATGAATGCCATAAAATATTAACGTATGTTTTTACAGGCAAGCTTATTAAATTTGGTAATTATAGTTGTTTGCCAAAAGAAGACGCTGCAAGATTAGTTAAAGAAGCTTGTATTTGGAGTAGTTTTTCTGGCTCTGTAACTAAGATTATTTCTGATCGGGTATCAGTNCCTTCAATTAGAGNCAAAAGGTATTTTGGCCCATCTCAAATGAGCTTTTTTAAACTTTTAGTACACTCTTTTTCTATTATTGCTGTTTTTAAAGGATCTGTAATAGTTCGTTCTGTCTTATTTTTGATTTTTTATTTATTTTTTGTTTCTAGCAATCTGTCTATTGTTACTTTATTTCCTGTTTTTATTATCTTTATTTTTTTATTTTTAATTTTTAAGGTTTCTTCTCGAGAAAATATTGAAGCACTAAATAATTCTTTAGAAAATATCGATAATATTGATGTTTTAAGCGACCTTAACAATGGGTAGAAAATCAAAACACGTTGTATCAATTTTAGAAGAATGTTGTCTTTTGATATTCCATCTTTTTTTCAATCCAGCTTGTGCAATACTTAAAGTGTGACGACCATATTTAATATTCGTATAGTCAATCGCTTTCATTAATTTTGTTCTTTTTTCTTCACTATTTATTGATGAAAATAAATTTTTTTTATAAACATCAACATCATTTAATCNTNAAAGAATTATTCCAACTTTTTGGTATTTGTATCCTTTTCTGTATATATATTTTAGTGCAATTAAAGCTTGTTTAACCAACTCAATACTATCGTTTGTTCTAATTGGCAAATCTACATCTTTCGAATTTGCATAATAATTTTTATCTTTTTGAAAAGGNCTTGTTCTTATAAAAACAGTTATTCTTTTTGTTGTTTGATTATCCGATCTGATTTTTTCTGCTGCATTAAGACAATGCGTTGTTACAGACTCACTCAGTTCTTCCAATTTTGTAACTTTTTTTCCAAACGATCTTGATACACAACAATTTTTTCTTTTTTCATNATTTGTTTCNAAAGAAATACAAGATAANCCTTTTAACTCCATTACGGTGCGTGCTCCAAAAACATTCGTGTTTTTTTTAATCCAACTATNAGATATATTTTTAAGTTGATNTGCTGTATTTATTCCATTGTTAATATAAAATTTAGTTAGTTGACGTCCTACNCCCCAAACATCATTTATTTTAATTTCTGAAAGAATTTTATCTATTTGTTTTTCGTTAATTAAATTAATAACTCCCGACTTATCTTTTTTTGCAATATGATTTGCTNCTTTGCTTAAAGTTTTTGTTGTTGCAATACCAATACTTGTTGGTATTCCCGTCCATTTCAAAACAGTTTTTCTAATTTTATTACCATGCTTAAGTAAATCTTCNTCTTTAATTGAAGATAAATCTAAAAACGCTTCGTCAATTGAATAAATTTCTATTTGTGGTGAAAATTGTTTTAAAGTTTTCATAACTCTCCTTGATATATCACCATATAGTGAATAATTTGATGAAAAAACTTTTACGTCATTTTTTTTTACTATTTTTTCTACTTTAAAATATGGCTCTCCCATTTTAATATCCAAAACTTTAGCTTCTGTTGATCGAGAGATAATGCATCCATCATTACTTGATAATACGATAACCGGTTTTTTAATTATTGACGGATTAAATAATCTTTCACAAGAAACATAGAATGAGTTACAGTCTACTAAAGCTATCTTATTTTTACTATAAAGCATGGATCACGTAAGTTACTACACCCCAAATACAAATTTCAGGATTTTCAATTAAATTAATTTTGTCTTTTAATTTTTTTGATCCAGAAGTTAAAAAAGATTGATTTTTTTCCTTTACGAAATTTTTTACAACTAATTCTTCATTTACATTAGCAATTACAGTGGAAAAATTTTTTGGATTTAAACTTCTGTCTACTACCAAAAGATCATCATCATGAATTCCAATAATGTTCATAGATTTTCCCTGNACTCTAATAAGAAATGTGGATGGTATATTTTTTATTAAATGGGCATTAAGATCGATGTCATCTTCCACGTAATCTGTTGCTGGAGATGGAAAGCCAGCTCCAACCTTGTGTAGATGAAATGGTAATAGTAATTTCATAATGTTCTTCTTTTGTTCTAATCTATAATATGAAAGAACATATAGCAAGATGTGGAAAAGTGTCCAATAAGTTGTATTTTGAGTCCAAATAAGAATCTAAACTGAATCAAAGCATGAACATTAAAACTAGATCTTGTAATGATGTGGATAACTATCACTACGTTATGAAAATCATGCTAAAGAATTTGAGCTAAAAAAAAATGGAAATTGATTATTATTACAGCGTTGCATCACCCTTTGCGTATCTTGGCTCATCTAGATTTCAAGATCTGGTTACAAAATATAAAATTAAAGTAAATGAAAAGCTTGTAGATCTTGTTGGTAGAATTTTTCCTGAAACCGGAGGATTGCCAGTGCCTAAACGTTCTCCACAAAGACAAAAATATAGGCTTGATGAATTAATAAGATGGAGTGATTTTTTGAAAATAAAAATTAACCAAAAACCAAAATTTTTTCCACCAAAAGATCCACACNTGCCAGCAAGATTTACAATGGCAGCTATTCAGTCAGGAAAGAATTTGATATTTGGTCATGATTGTTTAAAAGCACTTTGGGCTNGCGAAGCAGATATTTCAGATCTAAAATTTTTAAAAGATTTAGCTTNTGANCANAAACTGGANCCAGANAAAATATTAAAAATGGCAAATTCTGAATCTATAAANAAAATGTATGATGAGAATACAAAAGAAGCTATTACTAAGGGAGTTTTTGGCGCCCCCACTTATATTTTGCAAAANGAAATATTTTGGGGTCAAGATAGAATTGATTTTTTGGAAAGAAAATTGAAGAAAATATCTCAATAAGCATTCATGTCTCTGCAAGAAAATTGTTTCTTAAAGGTCAAAAATGATTATTTAAATTTTTTAAATAATGAAGCAATTTACAACAAATCTAAATCCTCTAAAATTAAAAATCTTAAAAAAATATATATACCAATTTCATTTTGGATTAATAACAAATGTAAAAAAAAAGGAAGAACTTTNATCTTGGGTTTATCTGGTAGTCAAGGCTCTGGAAAAACAANGGTTACTGGCATTTTACAAATTATTTTAAAAAAATTTTTTAAAAAAAATATTTACATTATTTCTATTGATGATTTTTACAAAACATTAAGAGATCGAAATAGAATGTCACAGCAAAAACATTCATTATTTAAAACCAGAGGNGTTCCAGGCACACATGATATAAATCTAATTAAAAATTTTTTTATATCTGTAAAAAGAAANAAATTTAAAAAAATTAAACTACCAANGTTTAACAAATCTATAGATGATCGTTCAAAAAAAAATTACTGGCATAATATTAACAAAAGACCTGAAATAATAATATTGGAAGGTTGGTGTGTTGGTGCAAAACCCCAAATTATTTCTTCTTTAAGAAAACCAGTAAATATTCTTGAAAGACACGAAGATAAAGATTTAATATGGAGAAAATATGCAAATGAAAAACTTAAAAAAGAATATAAGGAAGTTTTTGCAATGATTGATTATTTTATTTTTATGAAAGTTCCTAATTTTAAAATAGTTTTTAAGTGGAGACTTCTTCAAGAAAACAAGTTGAGAAAAAAGTTGCATTACAAAAAAAAAATAATGACCTATAGTGCAATCAAAAGATTTATTATGTTTTATCAAAGAATTACTTTGCAAATGATGAAAGATTTAAGTAAATCTGCATCAATAGTTCTATTATTGAAAAAAAATCATGAAATAAAAAGGGTGCTGTTTAGGTCATAAATATGAGAAATACATTTAAAATTATATTGATTTTAATATTAACTTTAAGTTTTACTGACTTAAAAGCNGGTACTTTATTAGACTCTTTAAAGTCTGCTTATTTAAATAATCCAAAACTAAATGCAGAAAGAGCCAATGTTCGCGCCATTAATGAAGAAAAAGAAGAAGCATTGAGCGAATTTAGGCCAAGCTTTACAATTTCTGGTTATGTTAGTGAACAAGATAATACTAAAGGAAGTGAGTCAAATTATAAACCCTCTGAACAATCATTACTTATTGAACAAAAAATTTTTCAAGGTTTTGGTGGTATTGCAAATCTTAAAAAGCAAAAATATGAGTACAGTATAGCAAAATTTAGACTTCAAAAAATTGAACAAGAAATTTTGTTAGCAGCCGTACAAGTCCATGCTGATTTATTACTTGGTCAAAAAAAAGTTGATATTAATAGAATAAATGTTGACTTATTAGAGAGGCAGGTGGAAACTGACAGTGATAGGCTTGAAAAAGGCGAAATAAATTTATCTGATTTAGCACAATCAGAAGCGTCGCTAGCGGGCGCAGAAGCAAAATTAATCGCTGCTCAAAACAATATAGTGTCTAGCAAAGCAAATTTTGAAAAAATTATTAGCAAAAAACCGACTGAAAATATTCAGGAAATACAATTTACAAATTTTAAGTTACCGCAATCTCTTGCCGAATCCTATAAAATATCTGAGAATGAGAATCCAGATTTAAAAATTGCGATATTAGAACATGAGAAATCGNANCAAGATGTTGTAATAGCTAGNTCAGATNTGGCNCCATCAGCAACTTTATCTTACAAAATAGCCGAACAAAATGATTTTAGTTCAACCATACAAAAAAGAACTCAACAAACATTAAAAGCTACGGCTACGTGGCCTCTATATTCTGGAGGTAGTAATTTATCTAGTTTAAGAAAGGCAAAAGAATTAGAAAATAAATATGATCTTTTACTTCAATATAGTAAAAAGACTACAAGTACAGCAGTTGCTAATGCTTGGACCAGTTATCAATCTTCTAAAAGTGTATTGAATTCAATCAGATCGCAGGTCAAAGCTGCTGAAATAGCAAATGAAGGAATAACATTGGAATATGAATCGGGAGAAAGTAACAGGACTACCCTTGATGTTATTCAATCTCNCTCTATNTTGTTGGACGCAAAAATAAATTTAGCTACCTCAGAAAGAAATTTTCTTGTATCTCAATTCAGTCTTTTATCAGTAGTAGGNCGACTTACCTCAAAACAACTGAATTTGAATCAATAATAATTCTAATANGAAATAATAACCAAAAAATTAATCATTTATTGAAAAAGTATTGATTTTAAAGGTTTTTATTAGCTATTGATAAAAAGAACAAAATGTGTACATTTATATCTATGATTCGTTGATTAATTTTATAAAGGAAGTTAGCAAACTATGACTAAGAACAATTTAAAAATAATAAAATCAAACAAAAATCAAGAAACAGAAACAAAAGAAAAAAACAAGGCTTTAGAAGCAGCAATTAGTCAGATAGATGAAAATTTTGGTAAAGGCTCAGTAATGAAACTTGGCCAAAAAGCTGCTTTGGATGTTGAGTCTATTTCAACAGGATCTCTGAGCTTAGATCTAGCTCTCGGAATTGGAGGACTTCCAAAAGGAAGAGTTACAGAAATTTATGGTCCAGAGGCATCTGGAAAAACAACTTTAGCTTTACAAGTGGTGGCTGAATCTCAAAAAACTGGTGGAATCTGCGGATTTATTGACGCTGAACATGCGCTGGACCCAGTTTATGCAAAAAAATTGGGTGTTAAAACTGAAGAACTCTTAATATCTCAACCAGATACTGGTGAGCAGGCATTAGAAATAGCTGACACACTAATTAAATCTGGATCTATTTCAGTTTTAGTTATTGATTCCGTTGCAGCTTTAACACCAAGAGCAGAGTTAGAAGGAGAGATGGGTGATCATCATGTAGGTTTACAATCACGGTTAATGAGTCAAGCTCTTAGGAAATTAACAAGTTCAATAGCAAAAACTAATACTATGGTTATATTTATTAACCAAATAAGAATGAAAATTGGAATAATGTTTGGAAATCCAGAAACAACATCGGGTGGAAATGCTTTAAAGTTTTATGCCTCTGTTAGAATAGACATAAGAAGAATAGGTGCTATTAAGGACAAGGAAGAAATTNTTGGNAATTCAACACGAGTTAAAGTGGTTAAAAACAAAGTTTCACCACCATTTAAAGTTGTTGAATTTGATTTAATGTATGGCAAAGGAATTAGTAAGTCAGGTGAATTAATCGATTTGGGTAGTAAAGCTGATGTAGTTGAAAAATCGGGTGCTTGGTATGCATATAAAGGAGAAAAAATTGGCCAAGGTAGAGAAAACGCTAAAATCTACTTAGAACAAAATCCTACAGTTGCTGCAGAAATTGAAATGNCCATTAGAGCTAAGGCCGATCTCATTTCTAAGAAAATCGAAGAAAACACAGCGGTTGCAAAACCAGAAACTGATAAAAAAAATTAAAACATTTAACATCTCGCTCTCTTAGGAAAGGCGCTTATAACGGCGCCTTTCTTCCCGTCTAGACATCATTCTAAAAAACTGTATTTATAGATAGATGGACAAAAAGACATTAAAAGATGTAAGAAATTCATTCTTGAGTTATTTCTCAAAGAAGGATCATAAAATCGTAGATTCAAGCAATTTAGTACCAAACAACGATCCAACCTTGATGTTTACTAATTCTGGCATGGTTCAATTTAAAAATGTTTTTACTGGTCTTGAAAAACGAGATTACAAAAGAGCTACTACCTCACAAAAATGTGTAAGAGCTGGAGGCAAACATAACGATCTCGAAAACGTGGGTTATACACCAATACATCATACATTTTTCGAAATGTTAGGAAATTTTTCCTTTGGAGATTATTTTAAAGATGTAGCTATTGAACTGGCTTGGAATTTGATAACCAAAGAATTTAAAATATCCAAAGATAAACTAAGTGTAAGCATTTATGCAGAAGATAAAGAGTCCTTTGATTTATGGAAAAAAATTGCTGGTCTTTCAGAGAACAAAATTTATAAAATTTCTACTAAAGATAATTTTTGGTCTATGGGAGATCTAGGTCCCTGCGGACCCTGCTCCGAAATATTTTATGATCATGGGGATCATTTAAAAGGGGGGCCTCCTGATAGTAAAGATCAAGGCGGAGATCGATTTGTCGAGATATGGAACCTTGTATTTATGCAATTTGAACAAATTTCAAAAGAAAAAAGAATCAATCTCCCCAAACCTTCTGTAGATACGGGAATGGGTTTGGAGAGGATTTCAGCCTTGCTTCAAGGTACTCATGATAATTATGAAACTGATCATTTTAAGACTTTAATCAAAGTTTCTTCTGAATTAACCAAAACAAAAATTACCAAAGACAATATAGCTAGCCATAGAGTTATTGCAGACCATTTTCGTGCTAGCGCTTTTCTTATAGCAGAGGGAGTTTTACCCTCTAATGAAGGAAGAGGATATGTTTTGAGAAGAATTATGAGGCGAGGAATGAGACATACTCATATTTTAGGAAGCAAAGAACCAATTTTTTGTAAAATTGTTCCTACATTAATTAATGAAATGTCCGATTCATATCCTGAATTAAAAAGAGCCGAACCTTTAATTACAGAAATATTAAAGACAGAGGAAGAAAAGTTTTCAATTTTACTTGCAAGAGGAATGAAAATTTTAACCGATAATCTAAGTAAAGTAAAAAATAATCGATTGCCTGGAGATTTAGCTTTCAAGCTTTATGACACTTATGGATTTCCTTTGGATTTAACTCAAGACATTCTCAAAAACAAAAAAATAAGCGTTGATGTATCTGGCTTTGATAAAGCTATGAATGAGAGGAGACAGAGTGCAAAATTAGCTTGGAAAGGATCTGGCGATGAAGCAGTTGACAAAATTTGGTTCTCNTTAAGAGAAAAAATAGGNGCGACAGAATTTCTAGGTTATGAACATGATAAATCAGAAGGTATTGTGTTGTCTTTATTAAAAAAAGGCAAAGAAGTTAAAGAAATAAATGAAGGCGATGAAGCAGAATTAGTTGCTAATCAAACACCATTTTATGGTGAGTCAGGCGGACAAATTGGAGATACGGGATATATTTCAAATAGTAAATCTAATTTTCAAGTNATCGATACNCAAAANAAACTTNGAGATTTATANGTTCATCGTGGCAAAGNAGTCTCTGGAAAAATAAAAATTAAAGACACGNTAATTNTATCCATTGAAAGNGAAAGAAGGNCCAACATAAGAGCATGTCATTCAGNAACTCATTTAATGCATGAGGCATTAAGACGAACTTTGGGTAAACATGTAATCCAAAAAGGATCNTTNGTTGGNCCAGATAGATTAAGATTTGATTTTAGCCACACNAAACCAATTCAAAAAGAAGAAGTTAAAAAAATAGAAGACTATGTAAACAGAATGGTAAAAAGTAATAGCGAAGTAAGAACTAGGCTGATGACACCCAAAGAGGCTGTAGACAATGGAGCTTTAGCTCTTTTTGGAGAAAAGTATGGAGAGGAGGTTAGAGTTCTTTCAATGGGAAATGATAAAAACAAATATTTTTCAACGGAACTTTGTGGTGGGACCCACGTAAAAAATACTTCCGAAATTGGTAATTTTAAAATTGTTAACCAATCAGCCATTGCTGCAGGAGTTAGACGCGTTGAAGCCTTAAGATCNACACANCTTGCAAATTATTTAAAANAGAAACAGCAANNTTCTGATGATTTAGATAAAATTACATCAGATAAAATAAAAAGTTTACATGAAGAAATAAAAACTTTAGGACAAAAACCTATCGTTATGGATACACTTCCAGNCAATGAGAAAATTAAAAAATTANATAAACAATTAGAACAAATAAAAATAAAATTGATTTTAAAAGATAAAACAAAAAACCAAATAAAGGACAAAATTATTAAAGGGGTCAATGTAAGGTTCCAGGTCGTAAAGGATTTTCCATCAAAAGAATTAAGATCTTTAATAGATCAAGGAAAAAAAGATTTAAAAGAAGGTATAATTATTGCTTACACAATAATGGATAATAAGATCGGAATTGCCGTAGGTGTTACTAGCAGTTTAACAAAAAAATATAATGCAGTCGAATTAGTTAAGCTAGGATCTTCTGTTATTGGTGGAGTGGGCGGAGGAGGAAGAAATGATTTTGCTCAAGCTGGAGGTAAAGAAACCACAAAAATTATAGAATCTTTTAACAATATAATAAAATTAATTAAATAAAATTGTTTACAAAATTTATTATATCTTTAGGAGTAAGATCTTTTGTTTCTTTGTTTTTAGAAGAACTATAAATTTTAGATTTATTACCATTTAATGGTCTAAATTTATCACTGTTTTCATCGAAAAAAATGGCAGTTTTTGTTCCAGCTAATCCTAGCATATGCATTATTCCATTATTTATTGAAATAGCAGAGTGTAGTTTTCTACCCATTGCCACTACTAATAAAGGGTTTTTAAGTGATGATTGCGCTAAGTGTTCCGGAAAGTATGGATTTCTTACCATTGTTTTTATCGTATTTATCTTTTCTTTATACTTTTCATCAATCAAAAATGTTGGAACAAAATTTTTGTCACTAAAATAATTCGCAACCTCAACAATTGTTTTAAGAGATATTTCTTTTTCCCTTGTTGGATGACCCGCTGTTATGGAAAAACCGATGTATTTTTTATGGTTTTTAAATAATTTTGATGCTTCATCTAAATATTTTTCTTGTATATAATTTAATTCAGTAGGTATGGATACATTTATGTTTAAGGTTTTTTCGAAGTAATCAAAAATCCTTCCACACACATGTTTTGAATTATAAATAAATTTTTTTGGTTTCGACAAAAGAAATCTACACGAAGGTGAGATAAAATATTTATGTGGAATAGATTTTAATACTAAAGAATTATTTACTCGCGTTTGTCCATCAATTATAAGGTCAAATTTTTTTATCCCAATTGTTTCTAACATTTGTTTTCCAAATTTAAAATGCGAGTAATTTTTAATTCTAGTTAATTTAAAAAAGGCATAATTCTCCGGTAAAAAATTTATTGTATGAACAAATCCGTTATCAAAATCTTTTAAGCTAGTTTCAAAATGCTTTTGAATTCCATTTTGGATATAATGAATTTTGGAAAGCTGATAATAATCTTTTAACCATTGAATTAGTGGTATCATTAACAAAGAATCTCCTAATCCCCCGCCCGAATTATATAACAGAACATTTTTTATATTTTTAAGCAATTTTAGAAGATTTAAATTAAAGATTTTCTTAGATTGTTACTTAATGCATCTAAAAAATCATTCGTGTTAAGAAACTTAGAATTCTTATTAATTAAAATGGCTAAATCTTTTGTCATTTGACCACTTTCTACCGTACTAATACAAACTTTTTCTAGAGTATTAGAAAATTTTATCAGCTCTGTGTTGCCATCGAGTTTACCTCTGTGTGCTAAACCACCTGTCAGGCAAATATGGAAGCAATGGGATTTGTTGATGTTTCCTTACCCTGTTGGTGCATTCGATAATGTCTAGTGACTGTTCCATGTGCCGCTTCAGACTCTACAATTTTTCCGTCTGGTGTCATTAAAATGCTCGTCATTAGCCCTAGAGACCCAAATCCTTGGGCAATAGTGTCTGATTGAACATCACCATCATAATTTTTACATGCCCACACATAATTTCCATTCCATTTTATTGCACAGGCAACCATGTCATCAATAAGTC
>JAESSC010000030.1 GCA_016764285.1 Pelagibacteraceae bacterium | reverse complement strand
TAAATAAATTTTTAAAATTTATAATACAATTATTAGATAAAAGCGGTTTTTTGCAACCTGACCACAAAAGGCAAAGTATGATAAGAAACATAGAAAATATTTTTTATAGAACTAACTTGTCTGATCAAGAAATACGTATTTTGCTTGGAATATTCTCTACTTTAAATAAATTTAATAAGAAAAGCTGAATTGACAAAAGTTTTGCATTGTTTATAAATCACGAAATATAAAATATGACAAAAAGATTAGCGTCTAAGCATAAAGTGGATAGAAGACTTAAAGTTAACCTATGGGGTAGGCCAAAGAGTCCTTTTAATTCACGAAATTATCCACCCGGCCAACACGGTAAAGCAAAAAAAGGGAAACTTTCAGATTATGGTACGCAACTTGAAGCTAAACAAAAAATGAAATTTTATTACGGAAATATAAATGAAAGACAATTTAGAAATGTTTATCGTAAAGCAATACAAAAGAAAGGAAACACTACAGAAAATTTAGTAGGATTTCTTGAAAGTAGATTAGATACAGTTGTCTACAGAGCAAAATTTGCTACAACGGTATTTTCTGCAAGACAGTTGATTAACCATGGTCACATCAAAGTAAATGGCAAAAAAGTTAATATTCCTAGTTATTTAGTTAAAGCTGAAGATACTATTGAGATAAAAGATAAATCAAAAGACATTGTTACGATAGTAGGAGCTTTGGTAAGCAAAGAAAGAGAAGTTCCGGATTATATACAGATGGATGAAAAAAATAAAAAAGCTACACTAATTCGAATTCCAAAATTTTCAGAAGTTCCTTATCCAGTAATTATGGAACCAAATCTAGTTATTGAATATTACTCTAGATAATTAAATTTAACTTGTTAAGAAGAACTTCCATAAATTTTGTAAACAATATTCTCAGCAAGAATGCTAATTGGAAGATTGCTGATATTGGATGTGGTTATAGTGCTAATAAAAATGCATCAGTAATTGCTGATATTCAAGATCTTTCTAATTTCTACAAAGGTAAAAATTTTATAAAGATTAGTGGAAAAAAGCTACCTTTTAAAGATAAGGAATTTGATTTTGTTATAACAAGTCATGTAATTGAACATGTAGAAGATTTTGAGTTTTTCGTAAAAGAGCTAGAGAGAATTTCCTCAAAAGGTTATATAGAATTGCCAACAAGATTTGCTGATAATTTGGTTTTTGAAAACAGAAATGATCACATTTGGTGGTTCGCATATAATGATGTTAATAATCAAATTATTGCTTCAAAAAGAAATCAGTTAATTGATCCATTTATCACTGTGTCCATGGGGAAATTATTTGAAGAAATATTTAGAGAAAGTTTTGTTTTAGAATTAGCTTGGGAAGAAAAAATTGATTATAAAATTGACAATCAAATAAAACATGATGATATTAAAAAAATATCTTTTTTTAAATTAATAAGAAAATATTTAAGTAAAAAAATCAGAACCTTTTTAAGATAGGTTTATTAAGTAGCTTTTTCTTGAAATGAAATTTGTTTCTCTTGCAATTTTTTTTGNAAATCNCCTTTTTCAAACATTTCTTTTANTATGTCNCANCCTCCTATAAACTCTCCTTTGATATATAGTTGTGGTATTGTAGGCCAATCACTGAATTCTTTAATACCNTCTCTGATATCNGCATCTTCAAGTATATTAATTCCCTTAAAATTCACCTTTAATTGTTTAAGTACATTCGATACAGTTAAAGAAAATCCACATTGAGGAGTTTCCGGAGTTCCTTTCATAAATAGACAGACTTCATTTTTTTCTAATTCATCATTTATTTTTTTTTTTAAATTTTCATCCATAATTTACCTTTCCATAGTATTTAAGGCTAGCGCATGAAGGTCATTACCCATTTTACCTTTTAATGCCTTATAAACAAGCTTATGTTGTTCTATCTTGCTTTTTCCAGAAAAGATTTTTGATTTAATAGTAGCAGAATAGTGATTATCATCTCCAGCTAGATCTTGTATAGAGATTTCCGCATCTGGTAGTGCTTCTTTAATTAAACTTTTAATTTCTTCTAATTTTAGCCCCATAAAATTATTTAAAAATCCTTTTAAAAATTATATTAACTTTTTTAGTATGATAATTGAGATCAAACATTTTTTTCAAGTTAATAGCAGTAATCTTTTTAACTACCATTTTATCCTTAACTAGACTTTCGTATAGAGGCATATTGTTCTTCCATGAGTTTTGAGCATGTTTTTGGACAATGGTATAAGCTTTTTCCCGAGAAAATCCATTTTTTGTTAATTCCAACATTACTCTTTGTGAAAATATCAGACCATTTGTAATTTTGAGGTTCTCCAACATTTTTTTTGGATAGACATTCATGTTTTTTAAAATATTTTTTAATCGATGGAGAGCAAAATCTAATGTGATAGTAGAATCGGGTCCAATATTTCGTTCAACACTAGAATGAGATATATCTCTTTCATGCCATAGAGAAATATTTTCAAGAGCTGGAATAACATAACTTCTAACCATTCTAGTTAAACCAGTTAGATTTTCACTTAGTATGGGATTTTTTTTGTGTGGCATTGCTGAAGATCCTTTTTGTTTTTTTTCAAAGAATTCTTCGACTTCTTGCACTTCAGTTTTTTGTAAATTTCTTATTTCCGTAGCCACTCTTTCAATCGATCCTGCAATGATAGCTAGAATTGAAAAATAATATGCATGTCTATCTCTTGGTATAATTTGAGAAGATATAGGTTCAATTTTTAAGCCCATTTTTTTTGCTACATGAGCTTCAACTCTTGGATCAACATTTGCAAAATTGCCTACAGCTCCAGAGATAGCACAGGTAGAAATTTCTTTAACTGCACGTTCAAGTCTATTTTTATTTCTTTTGAATTCCTCATAGAAACTAGCTAATTTTAATCCAAATGTGGTTGGTTCAGCATGGATACCATGGCTTCTACCAACACAAATTGTATTTTTATATCTTAAAGATTTATTTTTTAAGACTTGTAAAATTTCGTCAATATCTTTTTTTAAAATTTTGCTTGCTTGAGCTAATTGAAAATTAAAGCATGTATCCAAAACATCTGAGGAGGTCATTCCTTTATGTAAAAATTTTCCATGATTTCCCACTTTTTCTGTTATTGAAGATAAAAAAGCTATCATGTCATGATGTACTTTATTTTCAATTTTATGAATTCTGTCTACATTTATTTTAGCCTTTTTTCTAACTGTAGAAGCCACACCTTTAGGTATTAATTTAAGTTTTTCCATAGCCTGTGCTGCAGCTATTTCGATGTTTAACCATATTTGGTATTTATTTTTTTCTTCCCATATCTTTGCTATTTCCTTTCTAGAGTATCGTTCGATCATGTTTTATAAGGTGGTTGATTATAATTTTTTTTAGACTTTGTAAATATTTCAAAACCTTCATTTGTTATTCCAACAGTATGTTCAAATTGTGCGGATAAAGATTTGTCTTTTGTTACTGCGGTCCAACCATCTTTTAGAACTTTGGTGTCATATGTACCTTCATTTATCATGGGCTCAACAGTAAATATCATACCGGTTTGCAATTCAATTCCTTCGCCTTTTTTTCCATAATGTAATATGTTTGGTGGTTCATGAAATGTCGTGCCTATTCCATGGCCACAAAAATCTCTTACTACGGAAAAACCTTTTTTTTCAACGAATGATTGGATGGTTTCACCAATATCTCCTAGCTTTATTCCATTTTTAATAATAGAAATTGCCCTCATCATAGATTCATAAGTAGCCGATACCAAGTTTTTGCTTTTTGTTGAAACTTCCCCCACAAAAAACATTCGACTGGTATCTCCATGCCAGCCATTTACTATAGCTGTTATGTCGACGTTGAGTATATCTCCTTCGTTCAAATATTTATTAGTTGGTATTCCGTGACAAACTACATGATTTGAGGAAGTACAACATGATTTTGGAAAGCCTCTGTAAAAAAGAGGAGCTGAATAACCACCGCTATCTCTTATAAATTCGTAGCAAATTTTATCTAATTTATCTGTGGTTACGCCAGGATTAATGTAAGCAGTTACTTCATCCAATGTCTTNGCCGCTAANCTGCCAGCAATTTTTATTTGATCAAAAGATTCTTTATAATTTTTACTCATAATTAAATTAACTCAATTTGATTATTTAGTTTTACCTCTTCATCATTTATCTTACAATCATAACAGAGTATTTTGACACCAGCTTTTATAGCTTTATCAAATGCAATTTTATAGTTGATATCTATGTCCTCGGCTATTTTAAAAGCTTTACAATCATGTCTTTGAATTAAATATAGGATACAGCTTTGAAAACCTTTTTTTTTAACATTAATGAGTTCCGTCAAATGTTTGGTGCCCCGTGAGGTAATTGCGTCAGGAAATTCAGCTATTTTTTTATTTCTTTGCAGGGTAACATTTTTAACTTCAAGAAAACATTTTTCTTTACTATTAGAAATTAAAAAATCAAACCTTGTGCTATTAGAAAATTTTACTTCAGTTTTTATATTATCGAATTTGATTAAACTTTTTATTTTTTTTAAGTTTAAAGCTTCAAAAATCAGTTTATTTGTTAATAATGTATTAATTCCAACTAAACTTTTTCCTACTTCAATTATTTCAAGAGANTATTTTAATTTTCTTTTAGGGTTATTTGACTCTGAAAACCAAGTTTTATTACCCTCGTTTAATAAGCCCATCATGGAACCTGTATTTGGGCAGTGAGCAGTAATTATTTTATTTCTAAAGTTTATATCGACAAAAAATCTTTTATATCTTTTGACAAAAGTTCCCTGTAATAATTTATCTTTAAATTTCATTGAATTTTAATATTATCAAAGTNTGAATAAAAATAATAAAAAAGTGAATGCNATAATCATTCTTATAGGNAATGAAATTTTATCGGGNAGAACNCAGGACGCAAATGNTACGTTTTTATCAAAATGGCTTAATGAACTTGGTGTTNGAGTAGAAGAAGTAAGAGTTATATTAGATGAGCAAAAAGTTATAGTTAATTGCATCAATGAGGTGAGAAAAAANTTTAAATATGTATTTACTACTGGAGGCATCGGTCCCACNCATGATGACATTACATCTCAATCTATAGCAAAAGCATTCAATCTATCTTACAGCTACNANAAAGAAGCTTATNAAATATTAGAAAAATATTATAAGCCAGGTAAATTTAATGATGGTAGAAAAAAGATGGCAAAAATGCCTGACAAAGCTTCTTTAATTTACAATCCCTCAAGTGGAGCACCCGGCTTTATTATTGAAAATGTTTATTGTCTACCCGGCGTTCCATCAATACTCAAATCAATGGTGGGTGGTTTAGAAAATAAAATTAAAGGTGGAAAAAAAATTCTAAGTGAAACAATATCTGTAAGCACTGTTGAAAGTGAAATAGCCAAACCATTAGAAGATGTTCAAAACAATTTTTCTAATGTAGAGATTGGAAGCTATCCTTTTTTTAGATCAGGAAAAATTGGTGTATCTATAGTAATGCGATCTACAGAAAAGAATCAACTAAAAGATTGTGCTAAACAAATACAAAATTTCATTCAACAAAAAAAAATTCAAATTATAGAAAGAGAATAATCATGATTTTTTATTTTGCTTATGGCAGTAACTTGCATCACTTACAAATGAAAAGACGATGTCCAAATTGCCGTTTTATAAAAAAAATTATTCTCCATAATTACAAGTTAACATTTAGAAGTAAGTACGGAGCTGCGGACATAGAAAAAAAATGGGTAAAAAAGTTTATGGAGCTTTATATCTAATTTCTAAAATTGCTGAAAAAAAGCTAGATGTTTATGAGGAATATCCTATTTTATATAAAAAAATGTTTTTTAAATATGGTAACAAAAAAGTAATGACTTATATTATGATAAAAAAAACAAAGCTAGTTCCACCCACGACTCGATATTTAAATATAATCAAACAAGGATATAAAGATTGTAAGCTTAATATAAAAAGTTTAAATGATTCCCTGTCACAGTTAAAACATATTCCATCCAGATAATAAATATTGAAAAATATTTGATTAAACATTAAAGATAATAAGTATTAAGGACTTTTTATAAAATGAAATCTAAAGCTATCGTTACTTTAGCTGACAGCAATTATTTTGAATTGCTTTTAGAGCTTATCTCCTCAATAAAAAAACATAAAGAAAGCGATAATGTTTCTATTTGTGTTTTAGACGCAGGATTAGATGAAAAACAAATAGAAATTTTAAAAAGCAAAACAGATATAATTAAAAAAGCAAAATGGGATATCCAAGTTCCTTCATATAAAGTAGCAGGTAGAGAATGGCTGAAAAGCCAAGTATCAAGAGCATTTTTACCAGACTATTTTCCGGATTTCGAAAAGTATCTTTGGATTGATTGTGATGCGTGGGTTAACTCTTGGGACTCTGTAGAATTATATTTTAAAGCTTGCGAAAATGGAAAACTTGGAATTACACAAACAATCGGCGCAGGATATAGAATACTAACTAGGGTCCAATGGATCCTTGGTAAATTTGCTGTTATCAAATCACAGAACTATAAACATGCAAAAAAATCAGGATTTTCAGAAAGTACGGCAAGAAAAATTGCATTTGCTCCCCATTTAAACATCGGAGTTTTTTCTTTAGAAAAAAAATCAAAATGTTGGAAATTATGGCAAGAAATTTTATCAAAAGCTCTTGCGTCAGGAGGGGTTTTTGGATCTGAAGGACTTGCAATAAATATAGCAGTTTATGATAAGAATGTTGATGCGGAATTTTTACCATTATATTGTAATTGGATAGCCAGTAATGTTTTGCCAAAATTCGATATAGAAAAGGAAACTTTTGTAGAACCTTATTTACCACATAACAAGATTGGAATAATGCATCTAGCTGCAGGTCTATGGAAAAATAATAAGGATATGAGAACTAATAAAGATGTTAAGGTAACAATTCAGACGATACAGGGATCAGAGTTACAAAAAAGTTTGAGATACGGTAAGGTATAATTTTTTTTGGCTGAGTATTTTACAATCTTTGCATAAACACTTATAAATAAAGAAATGCCCTCGTGGTGAAATTGGTAGACACAAAGGACTTAAAATGCACCTAAAAGATTAATTAAGTTTCCACACGACACCACCAATCAGCTTTAAATCTATAAGTGTTTTGATTAATTTAACCCCGTGCTTTAATAGTCAAACCAGCATGGGCACAGAGCATTTACAAAAACCAGGTAACAAATCAGTCAGCTTCCAGGTCCTTTCATATAATAATTTATACCTAACGCGACCTTGGCGGCAAACGTTCTTGCTCAGTTGTTCTTTTCTTGTCTTTCACTCTTTTATTTTTTCTTAGCTTCATCTTTTTTAAGTTTTTCTTTAA
>JAESSC010000029.1 GCA_016764285.1 Pelagibacteraceae bacterium | reverse complement strand
TTACTACCTTTGAACCACACGACGGGCACTTTTTTGGAAAAATAAATTGCTTCGTATTTTTGTTCCTTTTTGTTTCATCTACATATAATACCTGAGGAATAACATCTCCTGCTCTCTGAACACAAACAGTATCACCGATTCTTATACCTTTTCTATTAATCTCATCTTCGTTATGCAAAGTGGCATTTGATACTACAACACCTCCAATAGTAATTGGATCAATTTTTGCAACTGGAGTTAGCGCACCAGTTCTTCCAATTTGGATTTCAATATTTTTTATTTTTGAAAATCCCTTTTCAGAAGAAAATTTATGTGCTATTGCCCATCTGGGAGCGTTCGATACAAATCCAAGTCTTTTTTGTAATACTAAATCATCAACTTTATAAACAAGTCCATCTAAATCAAAATTAATATCTGATTTTTTTTCTTCAATAATTCTATGGTTTCTATCAATTTCCTCAACGCTGTTCACTAATTTAGTTAATGAACTTGTTTTAAAACCCCATTCTTTTAAAAGTTTTAAATATTCTGATTGCTTTTTAAAATTTTGCGGTTCTACAACGCCAAAACCATAAGCAAGAAATTTTAGAGGTATTTTTTTAGTTTTCTTATAATCTTTTTGTCTTAATGAACCTCCCGCTGCATTTCTTGGATTAGCAAAGAGTTTATCCATTTTTTTAAAGTCATACTTAGATATGTAAACTTCGCCCCTTACTTCTAAAATTTTAGGAAAATTAGTTTTTTGAATTTTTTTAGGAATATCATTAATAGTTTTAAGATTGTTGGTTATATCTTCTCCAGTTTTACCGTCACCACGGGACAATCCAAGAACAAAAATTCCATCTACATATTTTAATGATGCAGAAATTCCATCAATTTTTGGTTCTACTGAAAAAAAAATTTTCTCATAATTTTTTAGCTTCAAAAAATTTCTAATTTTTTTAATAAAATCTGCTACGTTTTCTTTGGAAAAAGCATTTGATAATGACAACATCGGAACTTCATGATCCTCTTTCTTAAATCTAGCTGTAGGTTTGTAACCAACTTTTTGACTTGGTGAGTTTTGGTCTTTTAAATATTTATACTTTCTCTCAAGATCTAATACTTCTTGCTTAATACCATCATAATCCTTATCTGAAATAAGAGGACTATCATGTTCGAAATAGGCTTTATCATATTTTTTTAATTTGTTAATTTTTTTTATATAAATCTTCTCAATTTCTTTTTTTTGCATTAATGTTTACTCAAATAAACCTTTTATTTTTCTTTTTATTAAACCCATTTCCTTTGTTTTTTTGATTTTCTTTGTTTTATATTCTTTGTTAAATACTTTGTAACTTCTTTCGTACCATGCGCCAGATTGATAATTATATCCTAGTATTGCCGCCGCTTGCTTTGCTTCTTCAACTAACCCAATATTGTAATAAACTTCAACAAGTCGATGTAAGGCTTCTTCAATAAAAACTGTTTTATCGTATTTTTCGACAACTATTTTTAGCCTATTAAGTGCGGGAATCCATTTTTCTGTTTTCATATAGTATCGAGCTATAGACATTTCTTTAGCTGCTAACTGATCTATGATTAAATCTAATTTAAAACGCGCATCAGTTGCGTAATCTGTTTCTGGATAGGTTAACATTATAAATTCAAATTTTTCTTTAGCTTGCACTAGAGGTTGCAAGTCTTTTTTTTCATCCAAAATCTGTTCATAATAGCATATAGCTATTAGGTAATGAGCATAAGGTATATTTTTATCTGCTGGATAATTTGTAATATGTCTTTCTAAACCAAAAATACTATTTGAAAAAGCGTTTCTTGAATATTCTGCATAGCTAGCCATAAGACTTGCTTTCGCGGCCCATTTGCTTTGTGGCAACAAACTTTCAACTTCTTTAAATTTTTTTGCTGCATAAAAAGCATCGCCTTTTTTGAGCGCATCAACTCCTTCAGCATAAATAGCGACAACCATTTCTTTTTCTGTTGGCTCAGATACAATTTCCTTATTATTTTTTTTTGAACAAGCTAATAGTAAAAAAACTGATAATAATAAAATTAAAAAAACTTTGAACATTTTAGATAAAAAATCATTTTATCAAAATATTTGATTATTACAATTTTCTTAGTTGATTTTTAGTTTATGCGTTTGCGGCTATAGGTCTTATGTAGCTACTGTCTTTGTTATCTTTTTCTTTTTCTTCGAAGCTTTCGAATTCCCAATTTGATTTATCTAATAAAAATTCCCTTAATAAAGCATTGGTAAGTTGGTGTCCACCCTGTGAGGTTTTAATATGACCAAAAATTCTGTGTCCTGAAAGCATCAAATCTCCAAGACAATCTAATATTTTATGGCTTACAAATTCATCTCTAGATCTAAGCCCATTTTCATTTAATATTTTATTTTCATTAACCACAATTGCATTTTCCAAAGAACCACCCTTAGCTAGTCCCTGACTAATTATTTGATCAATATCTTCATATAAACAAAATGTTCTTGAATTATATATTGAAGTTAAATCTCCATTGCTTAATTTGAATTCTTTCCTTCGAGTTCTGATTAACGGATTTTTATATACTATTTCAAAATCGATTATCAAATCTTTCGTAAGTGGTTCGATGGAGATACACTTTGGTCCATCTTTAACTTCAACTTTTTTGAGAACTTTAATAAATTTTTTCGAATAGTTTTGCTCTTGAGCACCAACTAATCTTATAGCCTCTACAAAATCAAAAGCAGAACCATCCATTATTGGAACTTCTGAAGCATCAATCTCAACCAGAACATTATCAATTCCTTCTAANTAAAAAGCTGCCATTAGGTGNTCAATAGTAGAAACTGACANNCCATATNAATTTTTTATTTTTGTACACAGTATCGCTGAGCTTACATTTTTATAANTTGCTTCAATTATATTTTTNGTATTATNAANATCTGTTCTTTTAAATTTAATACCTGAGTTAACTTNAGCTGGTTTTAAANAAAGATTTACCNTTATACCGTTATGTAAACCTACNCCCTCAAATTCTATTGGNTCTTTAAGTGTTTTTTGCATNTGNTTCTGCATNAGGTGAAGATATAAAAGCNCNGGNAAACTTGAAAGACAACTTGTATTACTAAACAATACAATCTAATTTTATTTTCTGTTTCCAAAAATTTTAGCAAAAAAGCTTATTTTTTGACTATTTTCATTTATTAACTCGGATATAGCTTCAGTCTCCCATCCATCTTTAATTATTTTAAGTGCTCCTAAACATGAATCAAAATTTTCGCCAGACTGAGTTTCACTTTCCTTTTTATTATTTTTGCCTAATTTTTTAACTTTCAATCCAAAAAAGCTTGAACAATACTTTTCTAAATTAAAAAGATTAGATCCCCCTCCAACTATAAAAAAATTTGTTCCAAAGGTTGAACTTAATCCTGTTCCAATTATTTGTTTTTTTATCATTTCAAAAATTTCATCCAGTCTAGCTTTTACAATATTTAATATCAAAGATTGACTTATTTTTCTAAAACTTGAATTATTAAAGTAAACATCTTTTAAATAATCATTTTCATCAAAAAGTTCTTCGTTATTTTGAAATGAAAAATCAATTTTGTTTATTATGTTTTCAGACTCTTCTAAACTTAATGAACAAACTTTCGAAATATCTTTTATAATGTGGTTAATGCCAATAGAAAAAGTTATAGAATGGACTAATGCCAAATTCTTGAATAATCCGAGACTAGTTTTTTCAAATCCCATATCTATCAAAATCGAACCAAATTGAAGTTCATTATCATTTAATAATTTTGCAGCCAAAGCAAAAGTACATGAAATGAATCTTTCTACTTCAATATCACAGTCGATAAATGCTTGATTAATATTTTTTATATTATTTTTGGGCATGGTGACAAAAGTCATTTCATGACTCAAAGAGTCTGCATAAACATCAATTGGTTCTTCAATAAATGTTTTTCCATCAACAATGTAATTATGATTAAAAATATGAATTATAGATTGTTTATCGTCATTATGAATTACTTGTTTTTTTGCTTCTTTTAATAAAAATTCAATATCATCTTTATGAATTTTGGATCCATCAATTTTTCTATGTTTGGAAAATTTAGTACATAAAAATTCAGGTTGTTCGATAACCACGTTAATTTTTTTAAGTGAAACTTTAGCTTTTTTTTCTGAAGTGCTTATACACGATCTAATCACTTGAGAAGCGTTTGTTAAGTTTACTATAACACCATTATGAATTCCTTCTGACCGAGTTACAGCAGTAGATAAAATTTCTGATGTGTCACCATTATTAATTCTAAAAATAAGACATTTTATATTTATATTGCCTAGTTCAATTATACCTCTTGGATCATCAGAACCCATTACTCTACTACTATCTTACCATGTATCCTTAAATCAATGATATTATAATTTCCAAAATCTTTACGAGCCAACAATTCAACAGATTGTTGAATTGCTTCTGGTATTTTGCTAGCTGGGAATTTAATTATTTGGTTATTTAAAAGTTCTAAGTCCCATCGACCAATTTGAAAATAATAAAAATTTTTAACTCTCTGCTTTGGAAAATTGTTATTTCCTAATTGATCAAAAAAATTTATAAAATCTTGTTCGGCCTTTTCACCAAAAATGCTTGGCAAATCATCAAAAAGCATGTTTTCGTTAAAAGGAATCAAATTAGATGAACTGTCTAGTAGATATTTACTATTCTCTTTAAACAAAATCGCAACAGGTTCTGTTTCATAAACATTTATTATTATCGTGTTTGGATATTTTTTTTTAACTTCAATTTTTTCCAAAAATTCGATTGATTTTAAAGGTCTTTCTATGTCATTTCTTTCAATAAATAGAATATTCTTTTCATAAATTTCTGTTAATTTTTCAATAATTGTACTTTCTTCGATTAAATGATTGTTTACAATTTTTATGTTTTGTATTTTAAAAAAAAGATTTTTTTTTTTAGGAAAAACGTTAAATTCGTTTGGACTATAAGTTGTTAAAAATATAAACGCTGCCAATAATATAATTATTCTATATAATTTTTTCATTTATTAGAGCTGGCATTTTCAGTCATCCAGACAANTANATCTTCAAACTTTATACCACAATACTGGGCTATTTCTGGAACAAGAGATAGTNTTGTTAGGCCGGGTTGAGTATTTGTCTCTAACAAATAAAATTTNTTTTTAAAAAACCTNAAATCAGACCTTGTAATTCCTCTNCATCCTAATAGTTCGTGCGCTTTCTTTGCTAAACCAAGTATCTCTTTGTATTTTTTTGGAGAAAGAGGAGCTGGCATAATGTGCTGGGTTTGCGCAGTATTCGAATATTTGGCAGTATAATCATAAAATTGTCTTCTGGGTNCAAGTTCTATTGCACCCAATGCCTTCTCACCCATAACCGCTACCTGAATTTCTCTTCCAGGAATATATTCTTCAACAAGAATTCTATCGTAATTCTCCATTAATTTTTTGTATTTATTTGTAAATTGTTTTTTATTTTTACAAATAGATACTCCTAAACTTGATCCCTCGTTAATTGGTTTAATTACAATTGGAAATTTAATTTTTTTATTATTAAATTTTTTATTTGAATTTCCTTGATGATCTTTTTGCAGTAAAAAATATTTGGGCACTTTTAAATTATTCTTTATGAATATAAGTCGTGATAACTCTTTATCCATCGCTAAACTGGATGATAAAACTCCAGAATGTGTATAGGGAATTTTTAGTGATTCTAAAATACTTTGAACAAATCCATCTTCTCCATATTTTCCATGCAATGCATTAAAAACTATTTTTGGTTTTANTTGCTTTAATTCATCAACAAAATATCCTTTTGCATCTAGATCTACTACTTTGTATCCTTTTTTTTTNAATGCTTTAGAACAAGCTTTTCCNGTTAAAAAACTTATTTTTCTNTCACCAGATAGACCTCCCATAAGCNCAACAATTAAATTACTCATAACTTTTCCCCAATAATTTGAANTTCTAATTCAAGATTTGTTCCAGTTTTATCTAGAACTTTGTTCTTTACTTGATAAATCAATTTTTCCAAATCTTNGGATTTGGCATTTCCGTTGTTAACAAAAAAATTGCAATGTTTCTGGGAAATTTGGGCATCACCCACTTTCATTCCTNCGCANCCAGAATCTTTAATAAGTTTCCAAGCTTTTTTATTTTCAGGATTTTTAAAAGTACTGCCGCAAGTCTTAATTTTAGATGGTTGTGTCAATTTTTTTTTTTCTACAAAACTATTTATCTTCTCTTGAATATTTAATTTATTATCTTTTTTTCCTTTAAAGGTAGCGCTGATGAAAATTAAATTATCATCTAAACTAGACCCTCTATAATGAAATTTTATATCCGATGACTGAATAACTTTAATATTACCGTTAAAATCTATTGCCTGTAAGGAAACCAATATTCTTGAAATATCTTCCTCATAACAACCCGAATTCATGCGAACAGCTCCGCCTATAGTTCCTGGTATACAAGACAAAAACTCAAATCCTGATAATGAATTTTTTAAAGCAAAACTTGAAACATTTTTATCCAAAACTGAGGCGCCTGCAATTATTGTATTTGGATCAAATAGGGATATGTGNGAGAAAGATTTTCCAAATTTAATAATAATTCCATTGAAACCACCATCNCTAATTAAAGTATTAGAACCAACGCCCAAAACTTTAATTTCCTTTATTTCCTTTATTTCNTTTATTTCTTTTAAAAAGATAGATAGTTCTAATAAGCTTTTTGGTCTAAACAAAATTTTGGCTGGACCTCCTAAATTAAACCATGAAAGTTTTGATAGACTCTCATTAAACGAAATTTTACCTGAAATTTTGTTTTTTATATTTTCTATTTGTAGCATCAATGTCATTGTAGTTCAGTACCAATTTCTCTTATCCAATTTGAAATACTGCCAGCTCCCATGCAAATTACAATTTCATCATCAAATAAATTCTTTTTTAAAAAGTTTTTTAGTTCATTTCGGTTTTTTATATTTATAACTTGAATTCCAGATTTCTTTGAAATTAATTGAGAAAAATAATCTTGACTAAAATTATTATCAACTTTTTCACCAGCAGCATAAACTGGGCAAAGTACAACTGCATTACTTAATTTGAAGGACAATGCAAATTCTTTTTTAAGGANTTTAACTCTGGAGAATCTATGTGGTTGAAAAACACATATTATTTTTCTATCAGTGTAAACCTGTCGAGCGCTGTTTATGACTGCTTTTATTTCTGTTGGATGATGTGCATAATCATCATAAAAATCTCTATTATCAATCGAAAAGACTTTTGTAAATCTTCTTTGTATNCCNGAAAATTTTTTCAAAGCCTTTTTTATTGTACTTATTTTAATACCAAGATTTAAAGCAATGGCAATTGATGCGGTTGCATTAGTAACATTATGATCTCCTAGCAAATTAACTTGTATATTTTTAACTTTATAAATTTTAGAACCAACAACTTTTATTTTTAAATCAAAAATTGAACAGTTTGTTTTCTTTTTTACATTAAAAATTTGATAATTTGATTTTTTATCAAATCCGTAGGTAAAAAAATTACTAGTTCTGCATTTATATAATAGGGATTTCAAATTATCATTATCTAAACAAATAAGTGATTTTCCAAAAGATGGTGTTTTTTCGATAAACGAACGAAAGCTGTTTTTAAGTCTGTTAAAACTTTGATAATAATCCAAATGTTCTTTATCTACGTTGGTAACAATAGAATAGGTTATCGGCAACTTTAAAAAACTTCCATCAGATTCATCAGACTCTATGACGGCCCATTCACCTTTTCCCAAATGAGCAGTATTTTTAAGTGAATTTATTACTCCTCCATTAATTACNGTGGGATCNAGTCCTGCTTCTGCCAAAATATTTGCTGTTAAAGAAGTNGTGGTTGTTTTTCCATGTGAGCCTGCAATAATTATATTTTTTTTCAATGCCACAATATTAGCCAACATTTCACCTCTTTTAAAAATAGGTAATTTTTTAACTTTTGATGCAATAAGTTCTATATTATTTTTTTTAATGGCAGAAGAAACAACAACCATTGTAGCNTTTTTTATATTTNTTGAATTATGTCCAATATAAATTTTAATTCCTGCTTTAACCAATCTATCAGTATTTTTATTACTATTTAAATCGCTCCCTTGAATTTGAAAATCCATATTGTGCATGATGTGAGCCAGTCCACTCATACCAATACCTCCGATACCAATAAAATGAATTACTTCATTACTAGCAATATTAATTTTCATTTTTAAATAAACTCTTTAATTGCATTTTCAACTTTATCATAAACATCTTTACTATCGTTTTTTTTCATGCTTTCACGAATNTTTTCTAATTTTTTTTTATCTTTCATGATTTCCAGTATTAAATTAAATAAATTAGTAGAACTAAATTTATCCTGCTCTATAACCCAACAACAACCTTTGCTCTCATAGTATTTAGCGTTGAGGTACTGATGATTATCCATTGAGTGTGGATAGGGAACTGCTATGAATGGTGTAAGAGTATTTACTAATTCTGCAGTAGTAGAAGCTCCACATCTAGTAATCGCTAAATCTGAAGATTCAATTAAATCTAAAATATTATTGGTAAAATCAAAAATATTACTTTTTATATTGTTTTTCTTATAAAACTCAATTAGTGAATTTTTTTGTTGTTTAATGCATTGTTGATTGATTCCGATTGTATACCCTTTATCTTTTAACATTTTAATTGCTGAAGGAACAATTCTCCCAAATACCTCCGCCCCCTGGCTTCCTCCCAAAACTAAGATTGAAAAGGTTTTGCCACTATTTTTCTTCCNAATAACTGAATAGTTAATAATTTCCTCNCGCAAAATATTACCCACTTGATAAACTTTACTTTTGTATTTTTCTGGAACGTTTATCGTTATTTTAGTCCCTAGAAGAAGTTTTTTTGAAAGTGATAACAAATTTTTGTTTGCTCTTCCCAGTACCATATTATTTTCATAAATCACTAAAGGAGTGTTATAAAATCTTGATGAAAAAGAAATTGGAAACGACACGTACCCACCAAATCCAATAATTAGGTCTGGCTTTTCTTTTCTTAAAATCAAAATTGACCTTGTAATAGAAAAAAGGATCATTATAAAAGAAAAAATTTTTCTGAAAAAACTTTTATTTGATGGAGTGTCTGTATTTATGATGCATGATCTAAACCGCGCATGGTTCTTTAAAAAAGTATTTCCTCTAATATCTGTTACTA
The DNA here is from genome assembly GCA_016764285.1 of Pelagibacteraceae bacterium. Lineage (GTDB taxonomy): Bacteria > Pseudomonadota > Alphaproteobacteria > Pelagibacterales > Pelagibacteraceae > AG-414-E02. Next base: position 12,403 of record JAESSC010000029.1, on the reverse strand, counting down.
ATAAAACGTCATATCCTTTATTTGAAAAGTATTTCATTAAATTAATCGCTGGAAATATATGACCGCCCGTACCTCCGGATGAAAAAATAATTTTTTTAGTCATTTTCAGAATATCTCGCGGAGTCTTTTCTAGTAAAATTTAAGATAATACCGGCAATAATAGAACTTCCGATTAAAGAGGATCCACCATAACTTAAAAAAGGAAGCGTCATACCAGTTGTAGGAAGCAATCGAGTATTAACTCCTATATGAATAAATGTTTGAATGATTAAAAGAGAAACTAATCCTACCAATGCCAATTTAAGAAATTCATTCTTTTCTGAAAAAACTTTATTAAATACTTTGTAACCAATAAATAAAAATATAGTCACAATAAACAAAACAAATATCGCACCAAACTCTTCNGAAACTACNGCTATTATGTAGTCAGTATGTGCCTCAGGCACTTCATCTTTTAAGATACCTTCCCCCATTCCTTGACCGGTTAAGCCTCCTTGTTTAATTGCGTCTAATGCTTTTTGTGATTGAAAATTGTCNCCTGCTTTTGGATCNATAAAAGTTTTAATTCTTAAAAAAACATAACTAAACTTTTCTGGAAAAAAAAATATTAAAAGCGTAATAATACTTAAAAATGCTAAACCTAATATCAACAAAATTACCATGTCAAAACCTGATACAAAAACCATTGTAATCCAAACTGACGCTAACAATAAAGTTTGTCCGAGATCTGGTTGGTTAATTAAAATAATTACAATAAGTAACAAAACTAAAAAAGAATATAAATATCTTCTATAAATATTAGCTTTTTCATTTAGGACAATAATTTTAGCAACAAAAATTATGAATAATGGTTTAACCAATTCAACTGGTTGGAATCTTGGAAGAGGGTCAAAACCCATCCACCTTTTTGATCCTTTAATTTCAACACCAACTACAAGAGTTAATAAAAGAAGAACAATTGAAACAAGAAATAGATAGATTAAAAACTTTATTAATTTGTTTTTTTCTTGAATCGAAATTGCAATAAGTAAAAATAATGAAATAGAAACAAAAATAAGATGTTTAATGAAAAAGAAATATGTTTGTTTATTCATCTTTTCTGACATCATTGAAGTAGTTGAGGAAAAAGAAAAAAAAAGTCCTAACAATAAAAGAAATACAAATATAAATAAAATTTGTTTATCTATATTTCTCCACCATGTCGCTACTAAACCAGTATTTTCTCTACTAAAACTAAACATTTAATTTTTGCTTAAATTTTTTTATTATCAAATTTTTAAAATAGATACCTCTGTTTTCAAAATTGTTAAATTGATCAAAAGATGCGGCAGCTGGGCTGAGCAGAATAGTTCTTTTTGAATTTCCACTCAATTCTAAATCTTTATAAATATTATTTATTGCATTCCGTATATTCTTTGAGATTGTATATGGAATATCGTTTCTAATTTGTTTTTTAAAAAATGAAGTATTCTTTCCAATGACATAGGCTTTTACAATTTTTTTTTTAACATTTTTTAAATAAAAATAATCTTGATATTTTGGAAGACCTCCAACTATCCAATAAATATTATTATAATTTGATAAAGATTGTAAACTAGCATCAAAACTTGTGGCCTTGGAATCATTAATACATAATAGTTTTTTATTTGAAAATATAATTTCCTGACGATGAGGAAGTCCTTTAAATTTATTAAGGGCTTTAATTATAATTTTATCATTTATTTTTAAATTTTTAGCTATTTTGTAAGCAAAAGTTAAATTTTCAATATTACCTTTGCTTTTGAAATATTTATTATTAATTTTTTTTAATAAAAAATTACAGCTTGGTTTGTTAATTGAAATTAATTTTGATTTTAATTTCTGAGCTTTAAATATATTTTTAATCGACCTTGAATATTTATTTGTTAAATTTATATAAGAGTAATCTGAACTATTTTGTGCAAAAAATATTCTGGACTTAATTTTTATGTAATTTTTTATGTTTTTATGTCTTTCTAAATGATCTGGAGAAATATTTAATATAGCCGCATGCTTAGAGCGAAATAGTCTGGAATATTGAAGTTGGTAAGATGATACTTCTAAAATAAATATATATTTTTTTTTTAGTTTACTTGAAGATAAAATAGGATTCCCAATATTTCCCACTGTTTTTACATTGTATCGTGCAGTTTTTAAGATTTTTTCTATTATTTTACAAGTCGTAGACTTTCCATTAGTTCCAGTAATTGAAATGATTAATGCATCTTTATTAAGTTCAAAAAAAAGATCTAAATCTGTAATTATTTTGTTTGAATTTTTTTTTAAATAATTTTTTATTTTGCATTTACCGATATCTATTCCTGGGCTTATTACTACAATATCAATTAAATTTTGATTTAACCAAAATTTAATAAGTGGAAAGTTTAAATTTTTTATTTTTTTTCTTATTTTTTTATTATCATCCCAGCAAACAACTTCTGCATTTAGTTTTTTAAAAGCTTTTGCTGCAGAGCATCCGGTTATACCCATCCCATAAATAGCAATTTTTTTATTTTGATATTTTTGTAAAGCAAACATGCATTATCTTAATTTTAGTGTAGCTAATCCTATTAGTGCTAAAACTATAGATATAATCCAAAATCTAATGACAACAGTAGATTCAGACCATCCTTTTTTTTCAAAATGATGATGAAGAGGAGCCATCATAAACACTCTTTTTCCAGTGAGCTTAAAGGAAAGTACTTGAATGATAACCGAAACTGTTTCAAGTACAAATAAACCTCCAATAATAACTAAAACTATTTCATGCTTTGTAATAATACTGACAGCACCTAGAGAACTGCCTAAAGATAACGAGCCAGTATCTCCCATAAAAATTTTTGCAGGTGGAGCGTTAAACCATAAAAAACCCAAGCAGGATCCAACTATGGAACCACAAAAAATAGAGGCTTCTCCCACATCGGTAATGTAGGGTATTTGTAAATATTCTGAAAAAACAGTATTGCCAACAACATAGCAAATGAGAGTAAATGATAGAGCTACCAACATTACTGGCACGGTAGCTAAACCATCTAAACCGTCGGTCAAATTGACAGCATTTGACCATCCAACAATTATAAAAATGGTAAATGGTATATAAAATAAGCCTAAATGAAGTGCTAAATTTTTAAAAAATGGAAAGTAAAGATTTGTTAGATGATTACTGTCTCCAAATTTCAATAATAACATTACAGCAATTAACGACAGAATAATTTGACAAATAAACTTAACTCCCGAAGCTATACCTTTAGAATTACTTCTTTTTATTTTTAAAAAATCATCTATTGCTCCTAGTAAACCAAAACTTATGACAACCATAAGTAGTATCCAAATATAAGAATTTTTAAGGTCGGCCCACAATAAAGTGCTTAAAATTATTCCAACTAAAATAAGTAGACCACCCATAGTAGGAGTTCCTGCTTTCTTAATTATATGATCAATTGGCCCATCTTCTCTTATAGGTCCTGTAATTTTATGAGTCTGAAAAAATTTTATAAAAGATCCTCCAATCAAGAATACTATTAACATGGAAGTCATTACTGAAAGACCCGTTCTGAAAGTTAAATAACGAAAAACATTAAATGCTGAAAATTGATCAACCAAAGAGATTAAAAAACTATATAGCATTTATTTGTCTCCTTTTTATATTTTTTGATAATTGATTTAATCCTGTAGCGTTTGATCCTTTTACCATAAGTAAATCATTATTGTGTATAATTTTGCCAAGATAATCGTTGGCTTCCTTTAAGTTGTTAAATATTTTACCTTTTTTATTATTAACTAAAGAATTGAAGGTTTCTTGAATATATTTGCCATAAACAAAAACTTTATCAACATCACTTCTATTTATTTCTATTGATAATTTCTTATGGAGACTTTTTGAATTTTTGCCCAGTTCTAGCATATCTCCTAATAGCATTAATTTTTTTTCATTATTTTTCCTTTTATAATTATTCATATTTTTAATTGCGGATATCATCGATAATGGATTTGCATTATAGCTTTCATCAATAAATTTGAATTTTTTATTAAATTTTCTTACTAATTTGACATCACCTCTTCCATCGGGAATTTTAAAATTAATAAACTTCTTTCTTATTTTTTTTAAATTCAAATTGAGAATCATTAAAACACAAATGCATGCCAAAATATTTTTTATGATGTTATTAAAAATATATTTAGTATCAAAATAATAAATTTTATTTTTTACAATTACTTTCAATCTATAAAAATTTCTTATCTTTTTAATACCTAATAAAAAAACATCTGATTTTTTTTTGAGACCAAAAGTAACCACATTGATTTCATTTTTGTTTGCCTTTTTAGATAAAAACTTAAAAAACTGACTATCTTTGTTTAAAATTATATTTCCATCTTTTGAAATATGATTAATAATTTCTGCTTTTGCTTTTGCTATGCTTTGCAAATTATCGAAATTTTCAAAGTGAGCCTCTGAGATATTCGTAATAATTGCTATTTCTGGTTTTACAATTTTTGATAACTTGTCTATTTCTCCTTTTTTGTTCATTCCAATCTCGAAAACTCCATATTCAGTATCTTTTTTTAAATTAGAAATACTAAGTGGCACGCCAAATTTGTTGTTATAAGAATGTGGAGAATGGTAGGCTTTGCCATAACTATTAAGGGCAAAACTGATAAGATTTTTTAAGGTTGTTTTTCCAACGCTACCAGTAATTCCTATAATTTGTGCAAAAGAATTTTCTCTTGTAACGTGTGCTAACTGATTTAGGGAAGAAAGGGTGTTTTTAACTTTTATTAATTTGTTGCTTGAAACTCTATTCACTCTCTTGCTAACGACAGATTTGATGGCCCCTTTTTTAAATGCTTCTTTTACAAATTTATGACCATCTGTATTTTTTCCTCGAATAGCAAAAAATAAATTATTTTCTTTAATTGTTTTAGTATTAATCGATACTCCATTGTAATTTACATTTTTCAGATTTTTATTGTTAAAAGCTTTTTTAGCAAGATCTTGCGACCAATTACTTTTTGTAGAAAGAATTTTTCTTTTTTTGATAATTGCCCTTATTATTTTTTTATCTGAAAAATTTATAATTTTGTCTCCATAATCTTGGGTTTTTTCATGACCCTTGCCTGCTACCAGAAGTATTTCACCCTCGTTTAGTTCTTTAATAGCTGTTTCTATCGCCTTTTTTCTACTTCCTATTTCAAGCGCCAATTCTTTGCAGGATTCTATGATCGCTTTCCGTATTTTTTTAGGATTTTCATTTCTTGGATTGTCATCGGTAACAAAAATTTTTCGACAATATTTTGCAGCAATTGTACCCATTATTGAACGTTTTTTTTTGTCCCTTTCACCTCCGCATCCGAAAACTAAAATAATATTTCTTCTGAATTGGTCTTTTAAGGCAATTAAACTTTGCTTTAGAGCTTCAGGAGTATGAGCAAAATCCAAAATAATTTTGGCATTATTTTTTAGATTGGCAATACATTCAAGTCTGCCTGAAACGGGTCTAATATTATTAATTACTTTAAATGCTTTATTAATATTTATTCCACAACATGAAGCCGCTAAGATTGCCATAAGTAAATTTTTAACCTGAAAGTATCCTATAAGCGGTATATGCAATGAAATAATTTTTGAATTCGCATAAACTTTAACTATCTGTTTATTTTGCTGATATTTGTGTTGTAAAATTTTTATAGTTCCAGAGCTTGAACCAATTGTAATCGTTTTTATTTTTTTTCTGTTTGCGATATTTTTAATTGTTGTAAATTCTTTATTATCTTCATCTGTGATAATTCTAGAATTTTTTTTGAGCAAACTCTTAAATAAATACAACTTTGAATCAAAGTAGGACTGCATGCTTTTGTGATAATCAAGATGATCATGNCTGAGATTGGTAAATATTCCTGCTTTTATATTTAAATTATCTAACCTTTTCTGCTNAAGACCATGACTTGAAGCTTCCAAAATNACATGATTAATTTTTTTTCTTGCTAAAATTTGCAAGTTTCGATGCAGGGATAAAGGATCTATTGAAGTAAGACTCGTTTTTTTATTATACTTTTTNGAAACTATTCCTAAAGTTCCAATNGAAGCTGCAGAAACTTTATGTAAATTTAATATTTGATAAAAAAAATCANCTACCGAAGATTTTCCGTTAGTTCCAGTTACCGCAATAATAGAAGATGGTTTTTTTTTATAAAAATTTGAGCAAGCTTCTGATAAACTTTTTCTGACATCATTTACTATAAATAAAGGAATCTTAGAATTTTTAAGTTTAACTTTTTTATTACTAACAATTGCCGATNCCCCTTTCGATATTGCTTCTTTGATAAATTTTGTTCCTGATGTTTTGCTTCCTNTAATTGCGAAAAAAATATCTTTTTTTTTAACTTTTCTACTATCAAAACAAATACCNTCTACAGATATTTTTCGATACTTCTTTCTTNCAGATNTNAATAGGTTNCCTAGAAGCATTTAAAATTTGTTGGAAGCTTGTAAGTTATTTATGGCTAAAATTGGACCAATTTTTTCTATAATTTTGCCCGCTACAACAACCGTATTCCAACCTGAAGTATTACGTTTTTCNCCTTTATGTTTATAGCCATTTGAAAATTCATAAACAAAATGTGGAGCGGATTTGGGTTCATCTAATATTACAAGCAAAACATATTTTGGTCTGCTAGTTGGAAATAGTGATACAAAAGTATTAAATTTTTTTTTTGTATAAATACCATCNCTTGATTTTAAAGCTGANCCNGTTTTGCCTCCAACNTCATATCCTTTAATATTTGCAAAATTCGCTGTTCCTTCTTTATTAGCAACTACTTTTCTCAAAATAGAATTAATCGTGTCGCTTGTTTCTGAAGAAATAATTTGTATTTTTTGTTCAGGTGGNTTTAATTTTTTTCGTAAAATGGTTGGTTGAATTTTATAACCACCATTTCCTAAAATTGCGTAGGCCCTTGCAAGTTGTAAAGGAGTAGTAGTTACTCCATGACCAAATGAAGAGGTTGCAAGTTTACATTTTCCCCATCTAAAAGGAAGCGGAGTGCCAATTTCTTCAAAATCAAAATCAATTTTTTTAAAAAGTTCTAAAGAATTTAAAAAATCTTTATATTTTTTTATGCCCACCATTTGAGCTATTCGAATTGCACCAATGTTAGATGATCGAATNAAAATTTGTTCGGCACTNAAGTTTTGTGGCAATTCATCATGTTCAGATATTTCTCTTCCGGCACAAAATATTTTTTTATCTAAGTTTTTGAACATTGTATTTGAGTTTATTACATTACTTTCTAACGCCGCAGCTAAAGTAAATGTCTTAAAAACTGAACCCAATTCATAAACGCCTTTAGTAATTTTATTGGTGTAGATATCTTCATTAATTGAAAATCTTTTGTTTAAGTCATAGTCTGGCAAAGATACCAAAGATAATATCTCGCCATTATCCACATCCATTAGGAGAGCAGCACTTCCAACTGCATTAAAATCAGCTTGTGCATTAATCAATTCTTTTCTGATTAAATACTGCAAATTTGAGTCTAAAGTTAAATCCAAAGAAAAATTAACAAGCTCTTTATTTTTTAAATCTTGGTCAAAAAATTTTTCTATACCTGAAATACCAATATTGTTATCGTCAATTTGCCCCAAAACATGACTAAAAAGATTTTTTTGAGGGTAAATTCTAAATTTCTTCTTTTCAAATACAATAGCTTTATTGCCCAACAACCAAAGGTTTGTTTTTTCTTCTTCTGTTAGTCTTCTTTTAAGATAAAAAAACTTATTATGATTTAATTTATTTTTGATTTTATTTGATTCTAGTTCAGGCAATATAAGTCTTAAATTTAATAACAGCTTTNCTTTATCTTTTGCTAATTGGGGNCTTATTCCGGCTGAGTAAATACCAATGTTTCTTGCTATAATTATTCCGTTTCTATCTACAATATCCCTTCTTTCTTTTACAAAATCTTGATTGATATTTTCTAAAAAAAAATTTTTATCTGGTGACAGAGAAAGATAAATAATTTTAATACTAAAAATAAGTATCAAACTAAAAAAGATAAAAGATAAAAAGGTGATTCTATTTAATGAAACTTTTACAAGTTTAGTATCCTTGTTGTTAACAGTAATGTCAGACTCAGTGTAATCTTTAAAATAAAAGCCTTTTTTTTTAAACTNCTTATTATTATCTTCATCTTTCATTGGAAATTATCTTCCTGGCATTATAGGTATACCTAGAAAAANTTTAACGATTTGCAGTCCAGCCCAGTTTCTTGCTTTTTTTGATTTAAATACACTGTANGGATCAGAGGAAAACTCCTTCAATGCATTCTTTTTTATTTCAATTGTTTTTGCAACTTTAAGTTTTACCACACCTGGCAACCTTTTAGGTTCAGAGTAGAGCTCTTGAAGTTTTCTCAGCTCAGTTTTTGTTGTTTCGATCTTTTTTGCAATTCGTAATTTTATCTNATCAGTTTTCACTTTGCTTTTTTTCTTAAAAGTTTTTTTANCTTTTTTTTCTTCTAACTTTGCTAAAGTTTTTTCCTTTTCGTTTAATTGCTTAATTTGAGATTTTTTATAAAAANCAAAGTCGGATTNTAAATATTCNTNTGCTAATCNTGATATGTTCTCTGGAGAAGNAATAACTTCATGCTCTAGAACAGTCTGATGCAGATCAAGCTTAAGAGTATTAATTGATGCTTGTAAATTACTTATTTCTTTTTGTAAATTTCTTGTTCCATTCTTAATTACAGAAACCAATATTAAACCAACAATAAATACAATTATTATTAAAGAATATTTTTTGCCTGAACTTGATTTTGGATTTGAGTTAATTGTATTNGATAAAATTAAAGTATTATCATCTTTTAAGACTAAAGTATTATCATCTTTGCTGGGAAGAGTATTAACCCATTTATTGGAATCTAATTTATATTTTTCTNGATTAGATTTTGCACCTATAAAAGGAATAGTGTTTACCCATCTACTTGGATCCATACTCATAGTNTGATCTCCTCTAGTTTAAAATAACTTTCAAAATTTTTTTTAAACTCTTNTGGATAAAAAAATGAATTATTATTTCTGATTGCATACCTAAGTTTGGCAGATCTGGAACGAATATTTTGGTTAATCTCTTTTTTATTTGGTGTTAAGGGTTTTTTAGATAATGGTCTAAATAAATCAGACNTATTTTTGTTTAATGGNAAATATCTTGAGGGATTNTCATTTAGATTAGAATATAATTTGAAAAATTTTTTTANTATTCTATCCTCCAAAGAATGAAAACTTACAACAACTAATTTNCCACCATTGGACAGAAGCTGTGTGGCTACAATTAGTCCTAGAATTAATTCCGTTAATTCTTGATTGACAAAAATTCTTATAGCCTGAAAAGTTTTTGTAGCAGGNTTTTTTTTATATTTATTGTAATTTTTTTTTGCATCATTAATTATAGAAGCAAGTTCTTCTGAAGTTTTGATTGACTTTTTAGTTCTATATTTAACAATTTTATTTGCAATTATTCTCCCATCTTTCTCTTCACCCAAAANCTTAATTATACTTGNTAAATATTGTTTATCTAAAGTGTTTACCACATCATAAGCAGAATATTTATTAATACCCATTTGCATACTGAGAAAACCATTAGATTTGAAAGAAAAACCTCTTTGATGATCTGACAACTGAAAAGAAGAAAGACCCAAATCAAAAATTATAGCTCGAGGATTTGAATCTGATTTGATAATTTTATTGAGATTGCTAAATTTATTTTGAAAAAAACTAAATCTTTTTGGAAATNTTTTTAATAAGGTATTTGCATATTGTTGTGTTAATTTATCTCTATCNATAGCAAATACTTTAGTATCTGCATATTTTAGTATCGCGTGAGAATATCCTCCNCCACCAAAAGTACAATCAATAAAAGTGCCACCATGTTGAGGGGATATAATGCTTAATACTTGATCTAGCATCACCGGATGATGTTTTGTTTTGTCCAGTGACATGGTGGCATTCATAAATTACTCTACTTTCTTCCATTTAATTTTTTTGTCTTCTTAGGAAAGCCGGTATTTCTAAATCATCCTCTAAGTCCGTACTTTCAAACATTTCAGGCTCTTTTATTTCAGAATTTTCTTCAGAGTCTCGGCTTTCAAATGCTTCTGATTCTTTTTCATCTTTATTTTCATGATTTGTTGTATTGATTTCTTCATCATCAGAAAATAGTTGTGGGTCAGCCAACTCGATGCTGTCTACCTCAAAGTTTGNTATTTCATCTTCCTTTTTAAGATATTCTTCGTTGATAGGAATTTTTTCCATATTTTGTAAATAGGTGGCATTCTCTATTGAAATGTTTTCAAATGATGGTTCATTAGTTTGCTTTTGTGGTTCAACAGCTTTATTTTGCTCAATAGCAGTGCTTATATCTAAAGCTGTTGCGCCCTCTGTTGCGCTTAAAGCTGGTTGNTTNAATACTAAAGTCTTTTCGGAATTGTCTCTATANCCAAAATTTCCATTGTGAATTNTATGCACCATACTGACCACTGGTTTTGTTTGAGGTCCTTGATTATCTAAAGCTGTNGCAACTATAGACACTCTNATCTTTCCTTCTAATNNTGGGTCGGTAATTGCTCCGATAATTAATTCAGCTTCTGAGTCTACTTCTGCTCTTACTTTATTTACGGCTTCATCAACCTCAAAAAGAGTTAGATCTTTTCCNCCGGTAATATTTATTAAAAGCCCCTTGGCTCCTTTAAGTGAATANTCNTCAATTAATGGATTTTTAAGAGCTTGATCTGTTGCTTCTGAAGCTCTTTGATCTCCTTCGGCTTCTCCTGTTCCCATCATAGCCTTGCCCATGCCGCTCATAATTGTTTCAACATCTGCAAAATCTAAATTAATTATTCCTGGTCTTACCATTAAATCGGTAATACTTTGAACTCCGTGTTTTAAAACTCGATTGGATAATTCAAAGGACTCTTCAAAAGTAGTTTTTTCGCTTGCAACTTTGAATAAGTTTTGATTTGGAATAACTATATTTGTATCAACATGCTTTTTAAGTTCCTTTAAACCTTGTAAAGCTCTTTGCATTCTAGTTGGTCCTTCATATGAGAAAGGCAATGTTACAACTCCTACTGTAAGAATATTAAGTTCTTTAGCTGCTCTTGCAATAACGTGAGATGCTCCTGTTCCAGTGCCACCACCCATTCCGGCAGTGATAAACACCATATTGCTTCCCTGTATAAAATTAATTATTTCATTTAAAGACTCATCTGCTGAGGCTTGACCAAGATCAATTTTACCTCCAGCACCTAAACCTTTGGTTAAGTTTGAGCCTAATTGAATTTTTGCTTCAGCTTTATTCATTTTTAAATCTTGGGTATCTGTATTGACTGCGACAAATTCTACTCCTTGCAATCCTGCTGCGATCATACCGTTAATAGCATTTCCACCGGCACCACCAACTCCTAGTACTAAAATTCTTGGCTTTAATTCTCTTAACTCTGGAACGTTTATATTAATTGTCATTTCCCCTCATTTTTAAATTGTGTTTCCCATTTTAGACTTGCTCTATTCAAATTAGCTTTTTTTCTAGCTTGTGTTTTGAATTTTTCAAATAGTTTTGGTTCCCAAATTTGAAAAGTTTTTCCTTGACCTATAAAAAGCATTATCTGTTTTATTTTTGCATGTTCCAATAACTTACTGGGTATAGAAATTCTTCCTTCGCTATCGAATTGAAGATTCACACTATCAGCTAAAACAGAAGTCGCAAAAATATCCCTTTTCTCTTCGAAAGGATTTAACGAGTCTATTGAGTCTGAAAGTTTTTCTATTCTGCTTTGAGGACATGCCTCTATAGAGGGATTATTAAAAGAGGGATAACAAATGACGCCACTGTAACCCATGGTGTTTAAATATGATCTAAAACTAGCGGGCACTGATACCCTCCCTTTTTTGTCTAGTTTGTTTTCGTGCGTGGATAGAAACATATATTTTTAAGTCAACAGCACCCAGGAAGAAATCATTATTCAATCTATAATTGAGCCTTTTGAGTGTCATCTCCCCCTCCTTTGGGAATATATGGGATATAATGGGTTATCAACCTACAATTGTCAATACATTATTTTTTGACCATTTTAGCCAAAAAAGCCTAATTTTATGAAAGATCGTCTAAGTTGATCTTTTGGTACAAATTTGAATCATTGTAGAATCAAAACATGAACATTCGTAATTTTTCTATTTTTAGATGTGTGCAGAACTTTGAAAACTTGCCAGACAATCTGTAAGCCGGGTTCTGTCATTTAAATTAGTCATTTATCTGGGATTAAGTTCGCGCTTAACCTCTAGCAACCAACCCTGATGGCTAACTAAGAATTGTTTTCGGTCTAAAAAGCGACC
>JAESSC010000028.1 GCA_016764285.1 Pelagibacteraceae bacterium | reverse complement strand
TATATCAACCTTAGTAATTTTTGCTCTAGCGTGGGGAGAACGCACAAAATATGCATAAGTTTGGCGAGCAAGGTTAATATCAGCTGTATACCTGCCTTTACCTGTCAAAAACTTTTTATCTTCTTTTCTCTCTATTCTTGCCCCAACTAAATTTGCCATATTATTGTTTCCTTACATTTTTGAAGCTGCATCTTTTACAGCATCCACAATACCCTGATAACCTGTACAACGACAAATGTTGCCTTCTAACCAATTTCTTATTTCTTGTTCACTAGGGTTTTTATTCTTTTGTAATAGATCAACAGCACTCATAACCATGCCCGGTGTACAAAATCCGCATTGTAAACCGTGATGTTTTTTAAAAGCCTCTTGCATCGGATGCATTGTTCCATTACGTGCAAGCCCTTCGATTGTAGTTATTTTACTACCATCACAATCAGCTACCAAAGTTGTACAGCTTTTTACTGAATTTCCATCTAAATGAACCACACATGCCCCACATTGAGAAGTGTCGCAACCTACGTGAGTCCCTGTTAAAGCCAGTCCGTCCCTTAAAAAATCTGCTAATATTGTANTATCTGAAACTTCTTTNGAAATTTTTTTGCCGTTAATCCTTATGTTAACTGTTGCCATTACTATCCCCCCTAAAAAATAATANCGGATGTGATAGATTTATTNAAACTCAATAAGAGAAATACTTCAACCAGAATTTAACGTGAAACAAAATAAAAAATTACAACTAAGAGTAGAATTAATGTAGCAAGTGCAAAATAAAAGTACTTGTTCAAGAAATTGGATTTAAGTTCGACAACTCTTTTTTCTTCAACAATTTCACCAGTATCTTTTCTCTCTCTTTTTATTGGAGAAACCAGGTCAGAAAAACGACCAAAAAAATAATCTGACATTTTCTTAGCAACCCCGTCTATCAGTCTCGATCCTAGTTGAGCAANCTTACCCCCNACGTTAACATCTACTTCGTAGNTTAATGTTGTTGATCCATTCTCTTCTTTAAGTTTTACATCTGCGCTGCCATTTGCAAAACCTACTGATGATTGACCTTCGCCGGAGAGAGTANAACTCTGNTTTTCTTGAATATTTGATAAAGTAACTGTACCAGAAAATGTTGCATTCATAGGNCCAATTTGATTAGTGGCGATGACTTTGAAAACAGCATCACTTTCCTTTTTAAAGGATTCACATCCTGGAAGACATTGTTTTAAAATATCCGGGTCGTTAAGTGCTTGCCACACAATTTCCTTCTTAACATTTAACTTATATGATCCTGTAAGTTTCATAATTCAAATAAAATGNTATACAATATATTTCATTATGGATGACACCACAAAAAAAGAATTACAATCAGCTGCTTTTGAAAGATTAATTCACCATTTNCGAGAAAGAACAGATGTTCAAAATATTGACTTAATGAATCTTGCAGGTTTTTGCAGAAACTGTCTATCTAAATGGTATCGTGAGGAAGCTCAAAAAAAGGGGATAGCAATTTCAGATCCTGACGCAAGAAAACATGTCTATGGTATGCCTTACGATGAATGGCAAAAAAAGTTTAGGAAATAATTATTTTTCTTTAAGTCTTGGAAATAACTCTACGAAATTACAAGGTTTATGATTGATATCAAGCTGGTATTTTAATATTCCCTCCCATGCATCGGTGACACCACCTGAAGAACCNGGTAGTGCGAAGATATATTTTCCATTTGCTAATACTGCNCAGGNTCGTGATTGCATAGCTGCGGTTCCAATCGTTTTGTAACTTAATTCTCTAAACAATTCTCCAAATCCNGGAATTTCTTTATCGGCAATTTCTTTTATTGCTTCAGGGGTGATATCTCGACCAGTTAAACCTGTTCCTCCGGTGGTGATTATTACATCGAGTTCCTTACTTTTTAACCAGTCTAACAAAATNATTTTTATTTCGTTTTTGTCATCTTTCACAATTTTTCTATCGANCANNTTATGATTTTGCTCTTTTATTTTTTTGACTAAAATTNCACCTGATTTGTCGGTATCAATAGTTCTAGTGTCCGTTACAGTTAAAAGGGCTATGTTTACTTGCATAATTAAATTATAGAATAAATAACGATGCCGCTATTAGCAATATTATTTTTGGTCACTGCCATATTATATTCAAGTGTTGGTTTTGGTGGCGGGTCTACCTATTTAGCTTTGCTTTTAATTTGGGGCGTTCCCTACTTTATTTTTCCTGTAATAGCATTATCGTGCAATATCATTGTCGTATCAGGCAATTGCTTTAATTATATTAGAGCAGGAAACTTAAATCTTAGACTTTTAATTCCATATCTAATTGGTTCTATACCACTAGCTTATATAGGTGGATCTTTACCAATAGAAAAACGATTGTTTGAAATCTTATTGTTTTTGGTTTTATCAGCAGCTGGGACTTTGCTGTTATTCAATTTTAAATCTTATGATGATAGAGAAGAAAGTTACCGAAAAGTTTCGACACTAGTTTCTATCTTAATCGGAGCTGTTCTTGGATTTATTTCAGGCATCGTAGGGATCGGTGGTGGAATTTTTTTAAGTCCAATATTGTTTTTAATAAAAGCGGGTAGACCTAAACATATTGTAACCACTGCCTCATTATTTATCTTAATTAATTCTATTTTTGGCATTATTGGGCAATTAACAAAAAATACGGTTTTAGTAGAAGTGCTGAATTATTGGTATTTGCTAGCTGTTGTTTTAATCGGAGGACAAGTCGGTAATTTTTTAAATTTAAAAATATTTCCAACTCGGATCTTAGCTTTGGTAACAGCCTTTCTGGTTCTTTTTGTTGCTATTAGAATGGGATTTAGAATTTTTTACTAATAAAAAAAAATTACCACATCAAAAAAATTGTAAAAATTATGAAAAAATGTTAGTTCAATAAATATGTTGAAAGTTGCACTTATAACAGGCATTACAGGACAAGACGGATCTTATCTTGCTGAATTGCTACTGACCAAAGGTTATGAAGTTCATGGAATCGTCAGAAGAGTAGCTTTAGAGGGTGAAACTCATAGAGTTTGGAGAATTAGAAATATCATGGATGATATAACTTTGCATTCTGCTTCCCTGGAGAGTTATGCGAGTCTTTTTAAAATTGTTCAAAAAATAAAACCAGATGAAGTATATCATTTAGCAGCACAAAGTTATGTTACTTATTCATTTGAAGATGAATTTTCTACTCTTAATACCAACATTAATGGCACACATCATATGCTTTCTTCAGCAAAAGAACTTAGCAACAATTTAAAGTTTTATTTTGCCGGTTCTTCAGAAATGTTTGGTAAAGTTTCGCAAATTCCTCAAGATGAGAGTACTCCCTTTTATCCGCAATCGTCTTACGGGATATCAAAAACGGCGGGATATTACTTAACAAGAAATTACAGAGAGGCTTACGAACTTCATGCTTCAGCTGGAATATTATTTAATCACGAGTCTCCAAGGAGAGGTTTTGAATTTGTAACT
>JAESSC010000027.1 GCA_016764285.1 Pelagibacteraceae bacterium | reverse complement strand
TATATCTTTTGTTAATTCCGATATTTTTTTAGCTTTTTTTTTAAAATCTTTATCGGATCTAAATATAAATCCGTAATCCTTTAAAGTTGTGCCACATCCTGAAGTATTAGAAATTATAGCGTCTAAACCATTTTTTAAATATTCGTCATACCAAGTAGAAATATTTCTTTTAAAAGTCAAATGAGCCGATTGTTCTTTACCTAAATGATGGTTTAAAGAACCACAACACTTTATCTGTTTTGGAACCACTACTTCGATATTATGTCTATTTAACAACCTGATAGTTGCTTCGTTGATTTGTGGAGAAATAACTTTTTGCACGCATCCAGTCAATAAAGCAACTCTAGCCACAGGTTTTTTTTTATTTTCAGCAGGATATATTCGCTTTCTAGATAATGTTTTTTTTGGAAATTTTCGGGGCATTAAGTTAATCATTTCCGACAATTTTTTAGGAAAAATAAATCGAAAAGGTCTGACTAGTTGAGTCAAAATTGCTACGGTTTTGAAATAAGTGGAATTAGATAATACCTTTGATAAAAAACTTCTCATAACTCTATCTTTAAATGGTCTTTTATAAGTTTTTTCTATATGACTTCTTCCGTGATCAATAAGATGCATATAATTGACACCAGAAGGACAAGTGGTCATGCAGCTATAACACGACAAACATCTGTCTATGTGTTTAACAATCTTCTCATTGGCTGGTTTATTATTCTCCAACATATCTTTAATTAAATATATTCTTCCTCTAGGACCATCTAATTCATCTCCCAAAAGTTGGTACGTTGGGCAAGTTGCATTACAAAAACCACAATGAACACATTTTCTAAGAATCTTTTCACTTGATTTATTATCTTTGTCTTTTAATTGCTGTTCTGAAAAATGAGTTTCCATTTATATTCCCGTATACATTTTGCCTGGATTAAGTATTCTTTTGGGATCAAAACTTTTTTTGATATTTTGAGATATATTGAATCGATTCATATTAATAGTAAACACCTCTTCTACATAAGGTAAATGATCCGAAGGTTTTATCATAGATATATAACCTCCGTGTTTAATGACTTTTTTTCTTATAGAGTCGAACATCTCTTCAGTTAATTCGCAAGCTTCCATCCAAATCAAAGCTCCACCCCAATCTAGGTAATACTTAAATTTAGTTGATGAAAGTTGATACACCAATTGAACGCATTGAGACGATGGTATGACTATTCTAATTAAATTGTTTTTTGTAGCAGAAAAAACTTCTAAATTTTTCACTTTATTCCAAAAAATTTCCGACTGATATGTTGCAAGAATTGAAACATCATAGTCTATAATTTTTAACTCATTTTTTAAATTTTGTATTCTTTCTTCAATTGAATTTCTTGTTCCCTCAATTCTAATAGCAGTGAATGATCCTCCATATTTAAGATCATTTAATTTAAAAGTTGATTCAATATTCATTTCACTACCAGCGCATTCCGGTTCGGTGGGAAAAAAAGTAGCTCCGGAAATATCATTTGAAGAATTTATNGCTTGTCCTAACAAATCAATTGCCATCTCCAGTTTTAGGTTATGCATAACTAATGTTGTNCTTGCTGCGGGAGTGGGCAAAACTTTAAAAGTAATTTCCGTTAAAGCTACTAAAGTGCCATAAGAACCACAAACTAGTTTACTTAAGTCANAGCCTGTTACGTTTTTTACTACCATTCCACCTGATTTTATAATCTCACCTTTGCCATTAACCCCTCTAAATCCTAAAACATGATCTCTTACACTTCCAACTTTAAACCTACGTGGTCCAGAAATATTACAGGCAACTTGACCTGCTGCTGTTCCATAATCACTTTTTCCTAAAAATAAATACCCAAAATCAATCGGTTCAAAAGCTAATTGCTGTTTATTTTTTTTTAATTCTTCTTCTATTTGGTCAATCGGAGTACAAGCCTTAACCTTTATATAAAGCTCCTCTGGCAAATATTCTATTATTCCATTGAGCTTTGACAAATTTAAGATTTTTGCGCACTGGAGTGGTTTTCCTATTTTTCTTTTTGAGCCAGAACCAACTAATTCTATGGGAATATTTGATTTGTAGAATTGTCTTACAAATTCAGATACTTTCTTTTCATTTTGTGGATATTCTGTAGAATCAGAATCTTGGTATGTCGGGGAATTTTGTTTTTCCTCTATGGACATGAACTCTCCCTTCCTCTGCACATTTTCTTAAAATTGGATACACTTTTCCAGGATTTAATAACGAACTTGCATCCAAAGCTTTTTTAATTTTTATCTGCTGTTGAATATCATTGTTGTTGAACATTTCACACATTAATTCTCTTTTTTCTACTCCAACTCCGTGCTCTCCAGTTAAAACTCCACCAACTTTTACGCAATACTTTAAAATATCTGCTCCAAATTTTTCTGTTTTTTCTAAAGAATTTTTTTCATTAGCATCATACATAATTAAAGGGTGAAGGTTTCCATCACCTGCATGAAATGCATTTGCAACGGGTAAATTATATTTCTTTGACAATCTTCCTATCTCTTTTAATACCTCAGCTAGTTTTCCTCTTGGAATAGTTCCGTCCATACAATAGTAATCTGGAGCCATATCACCGCANGCTGGGAAGGCAGCTTTACGCCCAGCCCAAAACTTTAATCTCTGTTTTTCATTTTTGCTAATTTTAATACTTGAAGATTTATTTTTTTTAGCAATTTTACTTATTTTCTCAATTAATTCTTCCACTTCTGTTTCGGTGCCATCAAGTTCTACTATCAACATTGATTCTGCATCTCTAGGATAGCCCGCTTTAACAAAATTATCAGTAGCATGAATGAGAGCCTTATCCATCATCTCCATACCGGCAGGAATGATTCCGTTTGCGATGATATCTGATACACAGTTACCACCATCTTCAATAGTGGAAAAACCAATCAAGGCAGCTNTAACTGTCTGAGGCTTTTTAAGTATTTTTACTGTAACTTCTGTAATAACGCATAATAATCCTTCGGAGCCGGTAATTAATCCAAGTAAATCGTATCCCTCTGAATCATAAGTTTTACCTCCAAGTCTACTAATGCTTCCATCCATAAAAACAACTTCGGCACCAAAAAGATTATTTGTTGTTGTCCCGTATTTTAATGAGTGAACACCTCCGGAATTTTCTGCAACATTTCCTCCGATTGAGCAAGCAATTTGACTAGATGGATCTGGAGCATAATAAAAACNNCGATCTTGAACTGCTTGCGTTATGGATAAATTTGTTACACCAGGCTGGGCAACTACACATCTATTTNTGTAATCAATTTCCAGTATTTTATTAAATTTTCCTAAACATAATAGAATACNATCTGCTAAGGGTAAGGCACCACCTGATAATCCGGTACCAGCTCCTCTTGGAACCACTTTAATTCTTTCTTGATTGCAATACTCAAGAATTTTACTTACTTCTTTAGTATTTTCTGGGAAAACAACCNCTAGTGGTTGTTGTTTATAAGCAGATAGAGCATCCGTTTCGAAAGGNCGTGTTTGATCTTCGTGATCTATAATATTTTCAGCTTTAATAATTTTTTTAAGACTCTCAATAANATCATTCTTTTTAGATAAAAGCTTTCTATCAATTCTAGGCATTNTCAGTTTTGTCATAAAAATATATTACAGCTTAAAAGCNAAGCGGTCAAAAAAGTTAAGATAAATTATTTAAGTATTTTGTCTATTTTTTCNATAGCTTTACTTATATTTTCTCTTGAAGTAGCAAAACTAAATCTTACGTGATTTGTGGCAAATTTNCCAAATGCAGTTCCGGGTATCATAGCAACTCCAGCTTTTTGCAAACATCTCTCTGTAAATTCTTCACCGTCCATTCCAGTTCCTTTAACATTAGGAAATACAAAAAAAGATCCGCCTGGCAAACTACATTCAACACCTTTTAAACTTCTTAAGCCATCAACAATAAGTTTTCTTCTTATAGTAAATTCTTTCATCATATCATTAAGATGATCTTCGGGTCCGTCTAATGCTGTAATGGCACCATATTGTGCNGCTGTATTTACACAAGAATGGTTATTTACACAAAATTTAAATACATGTTCTATTAAGNTTTCTGGCCATACNCCCCAACCTAAACGCCATCCTGTCATAGCNTAAGTTTTACTCCATCCATCAAGTACAATTAGTCTGTCATAAAGNTCAGGATAATTGAGTAAAGTCGGAATTTCTTTTTTGTCGAAAATTAGNCTACTNTAAACTTCATCAGTTAAAATTGCTACATGAGGAAACTTTGCTAAACCCCTAGCAAGTTTATCAATAATAGTTTTTTCTGTGAAGCCACCAGTTGGATTATTCGGATTATTTAAAATTATTAATCGAGTTTTTTCATTTATCAAAGGTAAAATTTTATCAGGATTAATTGAAAAATCTTTCCTTTCAAGCATATTATATGGAACTGCTTTTGCTCCAGTATAGTTGATCATTGATTCGTAAATAGGAAAACCTGGATCTGGATATATAATTTCGGCATCTGGTTCTCCAAAAAAAGAGATAGCATAGTGCATTGTTGGTTTGCCACCAGGCATAATAATTATTCTCTCAGGATCAATATTGGCATTGTATAGACTTTTAATTTTTCGACTTACAGCCTCTCTACATTCAATGATTCCATTTGGCAGGGTATAACCATGATGACCATCTTTTAAAGCTTTAATTGTAGCATCTACTACATGTTTGGGAGATTTAAAATCAGATTGACCTAAACTTAAATCAATAATTTTTTTTCCTTGTTTTTCTAATTTCTTGGTTTTTGCAAATATGCTATAGACCGCTTCGGTGCCAAGTCTATTTACACTTTTAGCAATTTTCATTTATACTTTTTTCTAAATGCAACTTTCGATCTGTTAAGTTCCTTAACGGACTTACAGCCCATTAATATCATATCGCGTTTTATTTCAGATTTCATTTTTTCTAAAACAATTTCGATAGCCTTTTGTCCTCCTGCGCCAAGCGCATACAAATAAGCTTTGCCAAAACTGCATGCTTTAGCACCTAGTGCCAAAGCTTTTAAAACATGCGTTCCTCTTCTGACTCCTCCATCAAGAATTATTTCTATCTTATCTCCGACCGCATCAACAATCTCAGCAAGTTGATCAAAAGGTGCTCTTGAACCATCAAGTTGTCTACCGCCATGATTTGAAATCATGATTGCGCTTGCTCCAATATCAATTGCTTTTTTAGCATCCTCAACTGACATAACACCTTTTAGCGCAAATGGGCCTCCCCATTTTTTTACACAATACTCTGCATCTTTCCAATTCATTGTAGTATCAAACTGCTCGTTTATATAATTCATAATTGACTTATCTATATTGCTACCTTTTTCTGTCATATGGATAATATTTGCTAACTTAAACTTTCCACGAAATAAATAATTGAGACTCCATTCAGGATGCAAAGCAAAACTTAATAAACTGCCTAATGTTAATCTGGGAGGAGTAGTAAATCCTGTTCTATGATCTCGTTCTCGGTTACCAGCTACCACAGTATCTACAGTTAAACATAGACCGTGAAATCCGGCTCTTTGACATCTTTCAATTAAATTATCTGTTAATCCTCTATCTTTATGAATATAAAGTTGAAATAATTTAGGTCCACCGGTTGAATTACCAATTTCTTCAATACTTGTAGTCGACATAGTTGACATACTAAACATTGTACCCATTTTTTCTGCAGCCTTTGCGGCTGCACTTTCACCATGGTGATGATAAAGGCGATGCATCGCAGTTGGAGATAGAAACAATGGAAAATCAATTTTTTGCCCAAACACAGTAGTTGATAGATCTATATTACTTACATCACTAAGGACATTTGGAACTAAGTCACAATTATTAAAAGACTCAGTGTTTCTTTTTAAGGTTACTTCATCATCTGAGCCACCATCAATATAATGAAATATGGGTGCTGGTAATTTTTTTTTGCTAATTTTTTAAAATCTTCTACGTTATGACAGTCCTTAAGATTCATTTTATAATTTTTATTTTAAATTAATTGTGGCTAAATCAAAATTGCTTAAGAAAATTAAGCATATAACTATTTGCTCCAGGATTTTTAGTTCCAAGACTAGCATTAGATATATGATTGTAAGACATGCCTAAATGAGAGGTATCACTTAAATTGAAAGACATTTGAATTTCACTTTTAAATTCCAAAGGATAACCTAAATCTTTTCCGCTACCATAATTGTAATAGCCTGGTGCAAAACTAGGGGTGATTGTTAAAAATCCAAGTTCATATTCTGCCT
>JAESSC010000026.1 GCA_016764285.1 Pelagibacteraceae bacterium | reverse complement strand
GAAAATACAATTTTAAAAGAAAATAAAAATTTAGTTAATTTGTTTAGGGAAGATTTAAAATCATGGCCTATCTATACATCTGGTAAACCCATTAAATCTATTTACAAAAATGTTTTATACATAGGAGATGCTTTCTATACTTTTCCACCAACTATGGCTCAGGGAGCATCACAGGCAATTGAAGCTGCAAATGAAATTTTTGAATTAATTAGTAACAATCATAAAGATATACAAAATGAATATTTTAAAAATAGAGTAGAAAGAACAAATCTAATTAATAAAAGGTCAAAAATTAATTACTTTGGATTTCATATTTCTAATCCGTTATTAAAAATTTTAAGAAAAGAGATTTTAANACGTCTTGTAAAAAACAAANACTTTATTCACAGNTACCTAGGTAAAATTTACAANTAAAAAAAATATATAAAAGTTTTGTTCTTAACTTGTTTAATCCATTTTTTGTCTGAAAAAAGATCCTCTAGCGTGCCATCAACAAGCCTTTTTATTTTTGGATCTAAATCCATAAAATTTTCTTATATATTTTTTGATAAAAATTTTTGTCTAAGTTTATCTATTGGAACTATTGAGTCGCCAACATTACAATACCAGTAAGTCCAGCCATTATAACTTTCGGTTCCC
Source organism: Pelagibacteraceae bacterium (assembly GCA_016764285.1). Classification (GTDB taxonomy): domain Bacteria; phylum Pseudomonadota; class Alphaproteobacteria; order Pelagibacterales; family Pelagibacteraceae; genus AG-414-E02. The sequence continues at coordinate 11,843 of JAESSC010000026.1, read as the reverse complement.
ATTATTTTAGCTGCAACTTTATGTATAGAACCTGCAGACTCTTTATGTTTAATGCTGCCATCCACCATGATTTTTGCATTAATTTTTTTCTTTTGATCAAAAATGTTAGTTCCTGGTTTAATTATTCCTAATTCAACTAAAGATCCAAAAGGTACTCTTGGTTTAGACTTGTTATTTTCTAATGTATCTAAGTAACTTTCCTCAATAGCTTTAGTTTTATTAATTCTTTCATCAGCTGCTTTAAAATATTTTTTATCTTTTTCTATTCCGAAATATTTTCTGCCTAATTTTTTTGCTACAACTGCAGTAGTTCCAGTGCCTAAAAATGGATCTAAAATAACATCATCTTTATTTGTTGTTGATAAAATAATCCTATGTAAAAGTGCCTCTGGTTTTTGGGTAGAATGGACTTTTTTTCCATTCTTTTTTAATCTCTCTTTTCCATTGCATATGGGAAATGTCCAGTCAGAACGCATTTGTAAATCATCGTTTAAGCACTTCAGGGATTGATAGTTAAAAGTATATTTTGATTTTTTGCTTTTAGATGCCCATATTAAAGTTTCATGAGCATTAGTAAATCTTGTTCCTTTAAAGTTTGGCATTGGATTATTTTTTTTCCATATCACATCATTAAGCATCCAGTAGCCCACGTTTTGAATATGATAACCTATGCGAAAAATATTGTGGTAAGTTCCGATTACCCAAATTGAACCATTATCTTTTAAAACTCTCTTACATTCATTTAACCATTCCTTGCAAAAATTATCGTAGTCTTTGAAACTTTTGAATTGATCCCATTTGTCGTTAACGCCATTTACCTTGCTGTTGTCTGGTCTTTTAAGTTTTTTTCCTATTTGTAAATTGTAAGGAGGGTCTGCAAAAACTAAATTAAAAGTTTTGCTTGGAATTGTCTTTAATATTTCCAGAGCATTGCCATTGACGATTTTGTTTAAAAATTTAGACATATCTGGATTCAACTTTACGTTGAATTAGACTCTAAATTTATAAATCAGTCAAATATTAATAAAAAAAAATTAATCTTGTTGTGTTTCACGTGTCTTGTGACTCAAGATGTTGTGTATAGGTTTAAATTTTTTTCTATGGTGCTTTGTAACGCCATATTTTTTCAGTCCATTTAAATGTTCGGTCGTACCGTATCCAAAATTTTTATGCCAGTTATATTTTGGATATTTATTTGAAAGTTTAATCATAAATAAATCTCTTGAAACTTTGGCAATAATTGAGGCTGCAGCAATAGAAGTTATTTTTTCATCACCTCTAATAATAGTTTTATATTTTATTTTTATACCCTTGGGAGCAAAGTGCCCATCAATGTAAGCTATAGCGGGTTTAAGTTTTAGTTTATTCAAGGCTCTTTGCATTGATAAAAGAGAAGCATTTAGAATATTTAATTTATCTATTTCATCAACACTTGCCGTTCCAACAGCATATATTGAATTTTTTTTTATATATTTTGAGAGTAAAATTCTTTTCTTGAAGGGAATTTTTTTTGAATCTTTAATATCTTTTTTATTAATTTTTTCATTTAAAATTACCGCAGCAGAAAATACTGGTCCAGCTAAACAGCCTCGACCCACCTCATCGACACCAGCTATTCTGTTTTTTTTAAACAATAAATTTATATTTTTAGGTTTTTAATTTTGTCTCGTACCATTTTTAAATCTATCCATGCCAGCTTTTTTTGTTCTGGTTGCCGCATTAAAAACGCTGGATGAAATGAAGCTATTATCCAAGGCTTAACTGTACCAATTTCTTTTTGAATCCATTTACCTCTAGCTTTAGAAATGACCGTTGCATTTCCAATTATTGCGTTTAANGCTGTACTTCCCAGTAATATTAAAATTTTGGGATTCATGATTTCAATGTGGTTTTTTAGGTATGGAAGATATCTTNCAATTTCTTCTTCAGTTGGACGTCTATTTGCAGGAGGTCTGTAATTTACAACATTTGANATGTAAACTTTTGTTCTATTTAAATGAATAGATTCTAACATTTTATCTAATAACTTGCCCGCACGNCCAACAAACGGCTTGCNCTCCGCATCCTCTTGAGCGCCAGGTCCCTCACCTATAATCATTATTTTTGCGCTAATGTTGCCATCTCCAAAGACTAAATTAGTCGCATTTTTTTTTAGNTCACAATTNTCTATAAGTTGAATACTCTTTTTGAGCTTTTTTAGTTTTTGTAATTTTGTNCCACNAAAGGAANTANTTACATTATTNANGTTNCTTTTTAANGGGGNGTNACTTAATAANAANTTNGCATTAATNAAATTNTAATATTCAATAAGATTAATTAGTTTTTGATTTAAATTTTTTTTCATTTTATAAAGTATATTATATGAGATATTTCATTAAAAANATTTATTTTATTTTACTTTTNNTAACNATTTTATTTCTNGATACAGAAACTTTTGGCAAGGACAGTAAAGTTAAATATTCTCGTAATAATATTTCAAATTATTTATCAGGCATCGTATCTGTAAATCAAGATTATACTAATGCAGCTTTTAAGTATTTAAATAAGGTTCAATCTTTAAAAAATGACCATTCTAATTTCAATGTTCAATTTATTCGTACGCTTATTTTACTTGAAAAATTTAATCAGGCATTTGCATTTTCAAAAGATGTGTGGCTTGAAGATGAATACTTTTTTGAAACAGATCTTTTATTAGGGCTGGAATTTTTTATTAAAAATGATTACCTAAATGCAGAAAAACACTTTGAAAGATTAAATAAAATTTCTCGNTATAATTTACTTTTTGAAGGTTTTTTAGGAAATATTTTAATAGCTTGGATTAAGGCATCTGAAAACAATAAAGAGGATAGCTTCAAATTTCTTGATAAAGTTCCAGAGCGTTATCACAATTTAAAAAAAATACAAAATAGTTTTTTACAATGTTATTTTGATACTNCGAAANCTCAAATTGCTTTTGAGCAGTTAATGNATAATGANGATTCTGACTTTTCAAGATACAATTTTTTTTTCGCAAATTATTTACTGTTTAAAAATAAAAATATAGAAGCAGAAAAAGTAATTAANCTTAGTAGAAAAACACACANNTCCAATTTACTNATAAAACAGACAGAAAATTTTATTTTAACCNNAAACAGTAAAAAAATAAAAAACCTGTTCAATTGTAAAAATCCANTGGATGTTATTGCTGAAATTTTTTANGTNNTNGCCAANATATATTCTACTGAAAAAANTTATCAATTGTCGAACTTTTATTTAAAAATTTCCTTNTTTTTAAATAATAAATTTACACCAAANAAANCNCTTTTAGCTGAAAATTTTTTTTATCAACAAAAATATGAACTTTCGAAAAAGATATATAATTCTCTAAAATCAATCGGTCCAGTTTACTCTTGGTATGCTTCTATAAATTTAGCTATAATTTTGTCAGATATAGAAGATAAAGAATATGCTGTTTTTGATCTAGAAGATGAATTTAATTTATTATTAAATCCTGATTTAGAACATAATTACGAATTAGCAAATTTTTTTAAAGATCGTGAATATTATCAAGAGTCTATAAAATATTATTCCTTAGCTTTGCAAAATATAAAGCAAAATCATTTTTTATTTTCTAGAATTTTGGATAGAAGAGGTACAAGTTACGAAAGGTTGGGAGACTGGGATAATGCTGAAAAAGATCTTAAGGAGTCTCTTAGAATACTGCCAGATCAACCACACGTATTAAACTATTTAGGATATTCATGGATTGATAGAGGAATTAATATTGACAAAGCATTAGAGATGATAATACGTGCCAACGAGCTAAAAAAAAATGATGGATACATTACAGACTCACTTGGTTGGGCTTTTTATGTAAAGAAAAATTATCTTGATGCAGAAAAATTTCTACAAAGGGCAGTTGAAATATTGCCATTGGATCCAATCATTAATGATCATTATGCCGACACTCTGTGGATGTTAAATAAACACATACAAGCAAGATATTTTTGGAAGCATGTTTTGGGTTTAGATACCGTTGAACAAAAATTAAAAGACAACGTAAGTAAAAAATTAATTTTTGGTATTGCTAATAAATCATAATTTAATTTAGTGAAAAAATTTAAAATAAAATCTTTTTGTAAAATTAATCTATCATTAAGAGTTTTAAAAAGGTTAAGTAATGGTTACCATAATATTAAATCTCTAGTAACATTTTGTGATTTACATGATGTGATATCAATAAGCAAAATTAAAGGCGTGAACGATAAAATAAGTTTTTCCGGAAGGTTTAAAAAAGGGGTTAATAAAAAATCAAATACAATAACTAATGTTTTATATCTGCTAAGAAAAAGGAACTTTTTTCAAAANCAAGCNTTTANGATAGATATACAAAAAAACATACCACATGGATCNGGCTTAGGTGGTGGCTCATCNAATGCAGCTNATGTATTGANCTTTTTTAACTCAAAAATGCGTTTAAAATTAAATAAANATGAAATAAGTAAAATAGCATATCAAATTGGNTTTGATANACCTGTTAGTTTAGAAAAAAAAAACACNCTATTAACTGGNAAAAAAGGTGAAATTTTAAGACTTAATCAAAAATTTAGNCTGAATATNTTAATNGTTTATCCNAATGTAATTTGTTCAACNAAAAANATATATGCAAACAACAAAAANTTTACCNTTNTAAGANCGCANTCTAANTTTTATATAAAAGATAAAAANAAATTAATTGATTTTNTAAAAAATGAAAACAATGANCTNGAAAAGACCGCAATCAAGTTTTANCCGAAAGTCAGAAAAATTATTAATTTTATAAAATCTCAAAATGGTTGTTATTTTTCAAGAATTACTGGATCNGGATCAGCNTGCATAGGAATATTTTCTAATATGAAGTCTGCAGTTTTTGCTCAAAAATTCATGAAGTTAAAATTTCCAAATTATTGGTGTGTTGTATCAAAAACTATATAAACTTAATCAATTGTGGTATATCTCAAAGCTATAATTTTGGGGCGTAGCCAAGCGGTAAGGCAGTGGTTTTTGGTACCACCATCCTAGGTTCGAATCCTAGCGCCCCAGCCAGCAAAATGTTAAATAAAATTAAGAAAATAATTACAAAAACTGACCGTTTTCTTTTTAAAAAATTTGGGTCTGAAAAAAGTATAAAAATTTTAGAAAATATAAAAGAAGCTAAAATAATTTTTTCATATCTTAATGAAATTGAAAAAGANAGCNAAGTTAGATTTGTCGGAGGATGTGTAAGGAAGTCACTTTGTGGTGAGAGTATTGATGATATTGACTTAGCAACATCTCTTGAANCAGATGAGGTTAAAAAAAGGCTTACNAAAGGGGACATTAAAGTTATTGATACTGGAATATCTCACGGAACAGTAACGGTAATTTTAAATCAAAAAAAATTTGAAATTACAACTTTGAGAAAAGATGTTTCAACAGATGGCAGACATGCTAAAGTGCAGTTTACTTCAAATTGGGAACTAGATGCTTCACGAAGAGATTTTACAATAAATGCAATATATGCAGATATAGAGGGACGAATTTTTGATCCTCTAAATGGGGTATCGGATTTACAAAATGGAAAGATAAAATTTATTGGTTCGCCAGAAAAAAGAATACAAGAAGATTATTTACGTATTTTACGGTACTTTAGATTTTTTATACAGTATAGCAAAACAGATTATGACCAAGATACCATTCAATCCATTAATAAAAATATCAATGGATTAAATAAAATTTCTAATGAAAGAATATTTGATGAATTAAAAAAAATCTTATCTTTAAAAAACGTTTATAGTTTATTTGATAATAATCAATCAAAAAAAATTATTTTAAATATATTTCCAGAACTCAAATATTACGAAAGATTAAATAAAATTAATAGTTTGGATAAAAAATTAAAAGACAAATATGACAATCATTTGATTTTAGCATTGCTTGTTATAGATCAGTCTGATGATTACGAATATTTTTGTCATAAATATAAAACATCCAATAGTATTGAAAACAGATTTAAAAATATTTCGAGAAATTTTGAAAATCTTAAAAGTAAGAAATTTTTCTCAGAAGAAAATATTAAAAAATTAATTTATTTATCAAGCAAAGATGATGTAAGGAATCTGTTGCTTTTTTCAACATGCGTAAACGACAAAATAGAAACTTTAAATGTTGAGAAATTATTAAATTATATAAAAAGTTGCGAAATACCAAAATTTCCTATCTCTGGAGATTATTTAAAAAAATGCGGATATGAAACTGGAAATGAACTTGGTAAAAAACTTAAGTCACTAGAGGAAAAATGGATTGCAAATAACTTCGTTCTGGATGAAGAGGTTTTAAAAAAGTCTTTGAAAAAAATTAACCAGAATTAAATATATTTGATTTCTGCTATTTCAAAATTTTTTTCGCCTGATGGAGTTTTAACTGCTACTAAATCCTTTTTATTTTTCCCTATCAAGGCTTTACCGATTGGCGATCTAAAATAAATATAATTTTTTGTCATGTCAGCTTCATCTTTGCCCACTATTTTGTAGGTTTTTTTTTCATTATTATCTAAATCAATCAGGTAGACCGTAGAACCAAAAATTACATTATTTTTTTTTTCTAATTTTGTTACGTCAATAACGTTTGCTCTTGCAATTAAATCATTTATTTCAATTATCCTACTTTCAATTTTGGCCTGTTCTTCTTTTGCTGCATGGTATTCCGCATTTTCTTTTAGATCACCATGTGCTCTAGCTTCAGCAATTGCCTCAACGATTTTTGGTCGTTTTATATTTTTCAATTCATTTAATTCTTTTTTTAGTTTCTCAAGGCCTTGAGAAGTAATTGGTTCCTTTTCCATATGTTATTTCCATCTAGCTGTTGGAGGCAAAGACATTAAAATAGCTTCAGCGTTACCACCTGTGTTTAGACCAAATTTGGTACCTCTATCATATAATAAATTAAATTCAACATAACGACCTCTTTTAATTAGTTGGTCATTTTTTTGTTTTTCTGTCCATTTTCTGTACATTTTTTTTCTTATGATGGTTTTGGCACAGTCAAGAAAACATAAACCCACATCTCTAATAAAATTAAAATCCTTTTTCCAATTGTCTCTTTTATAATCAAAAAATATTCCTCCTATGCCGCGTCTTTCTTTTCTATGTGGTAAGTAAAAATAATCATCACACCATTTTTTGTACTTTAAATAATAATTTGAGTTATGTTTATTACACATTACTCTTATTTTCTTGTGAAAGAGTTTTGTCTCTTCTTGATCTTTAACGGAGGGCGTTGCATCCATTCCACCACCAAACCAGTTTTGTGAAGTAACAATGAATCTTGTATTAAAATGCATAGCAGGAATTTTTGGATTTTTCATATGTGCAACAATTGAAATTCCAGAAGCCCAGTAATTCGGATTTTTCTTTGCCCCCAAGATTTGAGATCTAAATTTTTTATGAAATTTTCCTGATACTTCNGAAAAGTTTACGCCAGCACTATCAAATACAAGCCCATTTTTAATTATGGCATATGATCCACCGCCTTCGTTTTTCATCTTAGATTTTTTCCAAGTATTTTTTTCAAAATATTTGGGTTTTTGTCCAGTTTTTTTACCTAAATCATGTTCAATTTTTTCGAATTCATAGCAAATAGTTTGTTGGAGNAGGTNGAACCAACTGCTTGCTAACCTTTTTTTTGANTAGATATCTTTAATCATTTTAAAAAAGAATTTTGTTTTAAGGCTTCCGATAACGTTATTGCTACGGTCATAGCAATATTTAGCGATCTCGCATTATTTTTTAAAGGTATTTTTAGTCTTTGATAAGATTTATTGTGTACTATTCTTGGAACTCCTTCACTTTCTCGACCAAATAGTATTGTATCTTTTGGTTTAAATATAAAGTTATAATAATTTTTTTTAGCTTTTGTTGTCATAAGTATTATTCTTGATTTTTTTTTATTTATCAAAAATTTTTCATATGATTTATAAGTAATTATTTTACTTTTATCTAAATAATCCATAGCAACTTTTTTTAATCTCTTATCATCAAGGTGAAAACCGCAAGGTTCTATTATTTCAAGGGTTGTATCAAAACAGGAACATAAACGAATTATAGCAGCAGTGTTTTGAGGTATATCAGGTTGATATAGGGCAATATTAAACATTTTTTTTAATATAAAGTTAGTTTATGTGTCATTCTGACCCTAGCAAATTTATNTAAATTCTAATTAATTAATAATATATATTACACAATAGNTTCGAATCTATGAGTAAGAAAATTCAGTCGGAAAGAAGAGATTTTCTCTTTACGGTAACCTATACGATTGGTGCTGTGGGAGTAGGTGCAGCTATTTGGCCTTTGATAGATCAGATGAATCCTGGCTCTTCAGTTAAAGCTCTGGCAACAACTGAGGTAGATGTTAGTAGTGTTGAGGTAGGAAAAACCATAATTGTATTGTGGAGAGGAAAACCCATATTTATCAGAAGGAGAACTAAAGAAGAAATTGAAGAAGCTTCAGCAGTAGATCTGAAAGATTTAAAAGATCCTGAGAAAGATGAAGATAGAGCTAAGGATCCAGAATGGCTAGTAATGGTTGGGGTTTGCACTCATCTTGGCTGCGTTCCTTTAGGGGAAAAGGGAGAATATAATGGATGGTTTTGTCCTTGTCATGGTTCGCACTACGATACTTCTGGTAGAGTTAGGAAAGGTCCTGCCCCAAACAACTTAGAGATACCTAAATATGAATTCATANATAACAATATAATTAAAATAGGCTAAATTAATTATGAGTGAAGAAAAGTATATTCCTAATTCTAAGATAGGTCAGTGGTTTGATAGCCGTTTGCCACTTTTAACACTTAGTGCTCATTTAAGAGAGTATCCAACACCAAGAAATTTAAATTATTGGTGGACCTTTGGTGGCATATTGACCTTTTTTTTAATTACTCAAATTGTAACAGGCGTTATTCTTGCCATGTATTATGTAGCGCACTCAGATCTCGCTTTTGAAAGCATTGAACACATAATGCGAGATATAAATTATGGATGGTTGATTAGATATGTTCACGCTAATGGCTCCTCGATGTTTTTTTTGGCTGTTTATATTCATATCTTTAGAACTTTATATTACGGGTCATACAAATCTCCAAGAGAAGTGATTTGGATAACCGGATTAATAATTTATTTATTTATGATGGTGACAGCTTTTACGGGATATGTTTTGCCCTGGGGTCAAATGAGTTTTTGGGCAGCAACAGTTATAACAAATCTATTTAGTGCAATTCCTTTAATTGGAGAAAATATTACAGAATGGTTGTGGGGTGGCTATTCGGTAGGTAATCCGACGTTAAATAGATTCTATAGTTTACATTACTTGTTCCCATTTTTAATTTTTGGTTTGGTTATATTGCATATTTGGGCATTACATGTTCCTGGAAATAATAATCCGGTTGGTATTGATGTTAAAAAAAATAATAATGAAACTGTTTCCTTTCATCCCTTCATTGTGATGAAAGATCTTTTTGCTTTGCTTGTTTTTTTAATTATATTTTTTATATTTGTATTTTTTGCTCCAAATGTTTTGGGACATCCAGATAATTACATTGTAGCAAACCCATTGGTAACTCCTTCACATATAGTTCCCGAATGGTATTTATTACCTTTTTATGCAATTTTAAGAGCTATACCAAGTAAACTAGGTGGGGTTATTTTTATGTTTGCATCAATTTTTATATTGATGCTATTACCTTGGTTAGATACTTCAAAAGTTAGATCAGCAACTTTTAGGCCTCTATACAAAAAATTTTTTTGGATATTAGTAGTTACTGTAATTTTACTTGGCTATTTGGGCGCGAAACCACCTGAGGGGATCTATTTAATTTTGGCGAGAATCGCGACCATTTATTATTTTGTTCATTTTTTAATCATACTTCCGTTGTTAGGTCGTTATGAGAAAACAAGTCCATTACCTTTAAGTATTTCCGATCCAGTTTTGAACAAACCAGATATTGTAGATAAATTTAAAAAGATAGTAGGAGAATACGAAGGAGAAAATGTTGATTCGTTTAAATAGCTTTTTAATAAATATAATTTTTTTTATTTTTATATCCGTAATCAGTAACCCGGCATATTCTGAAGAAAAAAATGTAGATTTATTAAAAATTAATTGGAGTTTTAAAGGTTTGTTGGGTACTTTTGATAGATCCTCTCTTCAAAGAGGTTATCAAGTTTATCAAGAAGTCTGTTCTGCATGTCACTCGATACAATATTTAAGTTACAGAAATTTATCAGAAAAGGGAGGACCTGAGTTTTCTGAAGAAGAGGCTAAAGCCATTGCTGCACAATTTGAAGTTCTGGATGGACCAAATAGTGAAGGAGAAATGTTTACAAGATCAGGAAGATTGTCAGATAAGTTTGTCAAACCTTTTCCAAATGTTGAGGCAGCTACTGCTGCTAATGGTGGCGCGTATCCTCCCGATATGTCAGTTCTCGCAAAAGCAAGGAAAGGTGGAGCAGATTATATTTATTCATTGCTTTTAGGATATGAAGATGCTCCAGCAGGATACGAACTAGATGATGGAGTTTACTATAATAAATATATGACTGGCCAAAAAATAAAAATGTTAAAACCATTGTCTGATGGCGCGGTAGAATATTCAGATGGTACCCAAGCAACGGAAGCACAAATGGCTAAAGATGTTGCAACTTTTTTGACTTGGGCGGCAGAACCACATCTTGAAGTTAGACATAAAACGGGAGTGAGAGCTATTCTTTATTTGATTGTTCTTATAATTCTCGTCTATTTTAGTATGAAGAAAGTTTGGTCACGTGTTGACTCAAAAGATGATTTAGAACAACAAGAAGATACTTTTGATAAGGTAGAAAAGTGGACCACTCAATACGAAGGAGACGATCCCAAATCTTTTAAATAAAATAAATCAATTATTGACCCTAAAGAATAAAACTTCACCATCTTTGATAATATAATCTTTTCCTTCTAGTCTCAGCTTTCCTGCAACTTTACATTCACTAAAGCCTTTGTATTTTATAAAATCATTATGAGACACTGTTTCAGCTCTTATAAAACCTTTTTTAAAGTCAGTATGGATAATGCCTGCCGCATCGACTGCTTTGGAATTTTTTTCAATTGTCCAAGCTCTCGTTTCCTTTGAATTAAATGTAAAAAATGTATTGAGTCCAAGGATATTATAACCGGTTTTTATTAAAGTATCTAAGCCTGTTTTTTTAATTCCCGACTCTAGCATAAAAACTTTCTTATCCTTTTCCCGTAAACTCATTATTTGATCTTCTATATCCGCACAAACAACAATTATGTATTCTTTTGAAAACGTTCTTTTACATGCATCTGAATATTTATTACCCTCTGGTAAACTTTTTTCATCAACATTGCATACTATTATTTTAGGTTTTAGAGATAATAGACCGGATTTATTAATAAGACTTTTATCAAATTTTTTTTTTAATGATTCTAGTTTTTCTCCCTTATTTATTAAATTTAAACACTGTTCTAAAAAATTTAATTCCTCTTTATCTAAATTTTTTTTTTTACTTTTTTCTAATCTTTTTTGAAGAGATTCCAAATCTGCTAGTAGAATTTCAGTTTCAACAATCTCAATATCTCTAACAGGATCGATAGTTTTATTAACATTTTGAATTTTTTCAGATTCAAAACAGCGTGTTAAATGAACGATCGCATCAACTTCCCTAATATGAGATAGAAATTTATTACCTAAACCTTCACCTTTTGAAGCCCCCTTTACAAGACCGGCTATATCAACAAATGTAATTGTTGTATTAATTGTTTTTAATGATTTTGCTATTGTGGCTATTTTGTTT
>JAESSC010000025.1 GCA_016764285.1 Pelagibacteraceae bacterium | reverse complement strand
CGGATCGGGATATATTTCTCCTCTAACATTTCTAACAGTAGCAACATGATCTATATTCACACCAAGTCTAATTTTGGTCATTAGATAAGTTTCGACTACCAGGTTTAATTGCAGAAATTTTTTTTAATTTATCAGGCAATTCATTTTCTTTGAATACCGCTATATTAATCTTTATTTGAGAAACAATTTTTTCTTTAATTAAAACGTTATTATCTGACCGATCTATAATACAAGAAAAACCAACTAAATTAGCTTTATTTATTTTAACTATTTCGGAACATTCTAAAGCCGATTTTCCCGTAGTAATCACGTCTTCCACAATAAGTACATTAGAACCTTGTGGTATATCAAATCCCCTCCTTAATGCTAATTTACCATCCGCTCTTTCAGCGAAAATAGTTTGGATATTTAATTGTTTACCTATTTCATAGCCAACAACAATTCCACCTAAAGCTGGAGATAAAACAATGTCAATTTTATTAAAATTACTCTTAATTTTTTCAGTTAACGCAGCACATATAATTTCAGCTTGTTTAGGATAACTTAATAACTTAGCGCATTGTACATATTGATTGCTGTGTAAACCTGAAGAAAGAATAAAATGACCTTCTAATAATGCATTAGTTTCTTTTAAAATTTTTAAAGATTCGTTGTAAGAAAGCATCTTTCTTCCTGTGTCGTATAATTTTAAATTTATATTCTTTTAGTTTTAATTCACTTATTAAATTTCTATAATTTTTTAAATCCTTAATCTGTATATCAAATATAAATTCTAAATAATCAGCCTTTTTTTCTATGATTTCCATATTTATTATATTGTTTTGATGAAAACCAATTAAACTACTTACTTCACCAAGTTTTCCTGGAACATTAGGTATTTGTATGCATAAACTGCTAACATATTTTTTATCAGCCATTTGAATTGTGTTTGTTTTGTTATGCCAATACCTTCTTATTGCAGCTCGTGCTTTACCCGTTTTTGCGTATGATAACCATTGCAGCGATGGTGAAACGTTATTAGATCCAATAATTTTTACTAAATCACCATTTTTTAAAATACTTTGCAAAGGTGAGCCTCTTCCATTAATTTCACAGGCAACTACACTATCACCTATTTTTGTGTGAACTGCATAGGCAAAATCTATTGGTGTAGCATCTCTAGGTAGCTTAATAACTTCACCTTTGGGAGTAAAACAAAATACATTATGCTCAAACATTTGCAGCTTGGTATATTCTAAAAAATGCTCAGGGCTAGTATCTTTTTCAATAATCTCTACAAGNTCTCTTAACCAATCATATTCTTTNANAGCTAAATGACTNANTTTTTCTGANGATTTATATNTCCAATGNGATGCTATNCCNCTTTNNGCNAANTCATGCATTTGTTGNGTTCGAATTTGTATTTCTANTCTTTCNTTATTGGGNCCNATAANTGCNGTATGTAATGATTTATAATTATTTATTTTGGGAGTTGATATATAATCCTTAAATCTTCCTGGTATCGTGGACCACTTACTGTGAAATATCCCAAGTACTTCATAACATGTTTTTATGNTATCAACTATAACTCGGAAACCAATGATGTCAGTCAGNTGTTCAAGAGATATCCTTCTAGATTGCATTTTTCTCCAAATTGAAAAAGGAGTTTTTTCTCTACCGATTATTTTTGTATTAACCTTTTTTTCAGTTAAAACTTTTTCAAAAGTTTTGGATATTACTTTAAAAGTTTTTTCTCTATCTTTTTTATTTAAAGCNAGTCTTTCAACAATTAGATTTCGTGCTTCAGGGTTCAGTTCTTGAAATGACAAATCTTCCAACTCATCTCTAATATAATTCATGCCCATTCGTTCTGACAGCGGGGCATATATTTCCATTGTTTCTGCAGCAATTCTTTTCCTTCTATTTTCATCTGAGATTGAATTTAAGGTTCGCATGTTATGCAGTCGATCCGCCAATTTTACAAGTAAAACGCGTATATCTTTAGATGTCGCTAATATAAGTTTTCTAATATTTTCTGCTTTGGAGTTTCCGATGACNTTCCCTTCTAATGCAGAGATTTTTGTAACTCCATCAACTAAATCGGCCACTTCTTTTCCAAATTCTTTTTGTACAGTTTTATAAGTGGTTTTTGTATCTTCTAACGTGTCATGAAGTAATCCTGTAGCTATTGTTGCACTATCAAGTTTTAAATCTGTTAAAATATCGGCAACTGCCACTGGATGCATTAAATAAGGATCACCAGAATCACGTTTTTGATTTTTATGGGCATTTAAAGCAAAAGTGTAAGCTTTGGATAAAGTTTCTGGATTTAAAAACTTATTATAAGTTTTTACTTTTTTAATTAAATCTTCTCGGTTGAGCATTTTATTATTATATCAATTTTTTTTTATCTTTAATATAGACTTCTTATCTTCTTCAGAAAGTTTATCTATTAAANTGCTAATATTTTCTTTTGTTATTGGATGTTTCCACTCNGAAGATATTTCTTGTAGGGGTAATAAAACAAAATTTCTAAAAATAAGCTTTTTATGTGGTACTGTGAGATTCAAATTCTTATATTTAAAATCTANAACTTGATTATTATAATCAATAATATCTATATCACAGGTACGTGAATCATTTTTTTTATTTCTTTTTCTTTCTAGTTTTTCTTCAATAAAAAGTAAAACTGACATTAAATCCACAAGAGATAAATGAGTTTTAACGGAAATAACGATGTTAATAAATTTAGGATTTTCTTTATTGGGATATGAATACGTTTCGTAAAAATTAGATTTATTAATTATTTGAATTCCATAACCTTCAAGATATGATATTGCCAAATTTATATTTGTAAACCTATCACCAAAACTTGAAGATAAGTTTGATCCTAATGCAAGAAAAACCATTTTAAATTAGCTTGTTTTTCGAAAAAATCTGGCCTTCTCTCTATTCCAATCCCTTTTCTTTTTGACTTGTCTTTTGTCATAATGTCTTTTTCCTTTTGCTACTGCAATTTCAATTTTGGCCCTTCCTTTTTTAAAATATAACTTTGTTGGTATTAAAGTATATCCTTCTCTATTTACTTTCCCTATGAGTTTATTAATTTCTCGTTTGTTGAGTAATAGTTTCCTGTTTCGTTTAGGATCATGATTATTATAACTAGACTCTTTATAAGAAGGAATATGTGAATTAAGCAGGAATATTTCACCCTGTTCATCTACTGCATAAGCTTCGGAAATATTTGCTTTTCCATCTCGTAACGATTTTACTTCTGAACCATTTAAAACAATTCCTGCTTCAAAAAATTCATTGAAAAAATAATTAAATTCAGCTTTTCTATTATTGCAAATTATCTTTAAACCACTTTTGGTTTTTTGCTTCATTTATTAAATTAAATTTGCATGAGACAGGGCAGATTTTACAACTTTTTTTGTTTGTTCTGTCACTTTAACTAATGGCAATCTAACATCTTCAGAACACAGATTTAGCAAGCTAGCAGCATACTTTACAGGACTAGGACTGCTTTCGATAAATAAAGATTTGTGTAGCGGCATTAACTTATCATTAATCTCTTTTGCTTTAGCTAATAAATTACTATTATTTTTACTTAATGCAGCATCTTGAAACTCAGAACAAAGTTTTGCTGCCACGTTTGCAGTAACTGAAATACAACCAGCCCCTCCTCTTAAATTAAATTCTAAAGCTGTAGCATCTTCTCCTGATAGTTGGAGAAAATCAGATCCCATTTTCTTTTTTTGCTCATCAACTCTATTTAAATTTGCCGTTGCATCTTTAACACCAATAATATTTTTTAATTCAAAAAGTCTTGCCATAGTATCTACACTCATATCAACGACGGATCGTGGCGGAATGTTATAAATAATTATGGGTATTGAGCAATTATCATTAATAGCTTTAAAATGTTGATATAACCCTTCTTGAGTAGGTTTATTATAGTAAGGCGTGACAACCAATGCTGCTTTAGCACCAACTCTTTCAGCATACTTTGTTAATGAAATAGCTTCGTCGGTTGAGTTTGAGCCTGTGCCAGCAATAATAGGTATTTTGTCTTTTGATTCTTTTACACACAATTCGATAACCCTCTCATGTTCTTTGTGGCTTAAGGTTGGCGATTCACCGGTAGTTCCTGCAGGAACAATAGCAGAAGTTCCGCTTTTTAAATGATGATGTATTAAAGCAATATAACTATCCTCATCAAGTTTATTATTCTTGAATGGTGTAATTAAAGCTACAATTGATCCTTTAAACATAAATCTTTATAACATAATTTAAAAAAGTAATTAATCTAAAAAATTTATGAAGAATCTGCTCCTACTTAAAGTAATTTTTTTGATTTTTACTATCATTTTTACTTCACAAGCAGTTGCAGCAGATCGAATTTTGCCAATACCTAAGCCTACTCCTGATAAAGAAACAAAAATTAAGACAGCACAAAAAAAACGTATTTTTCCTGAAAAAAAACCAACACTAAAAAAAGAAAAAGTTGAAGTTACAGAAAGTAAAGAAATTGCTGGAATTGATGACGAATTCAAAGGAAAAGTTTTTATTTATCCAGAAAAAAAACCTTTAATAGATGACAAAGTCAAAGAAGAAATTATTATTTATCCAGAAAAAAAACCTATAATTTTTCAAAAAAAAATTGATAAGGCGGTTACTAAATCAACAATACTATCACGAAAGGATTTTAGTATAGCAAAGAATGCATTTAAGGCAGTTGATAAAAAAAAATGGCAAACTGCTATAAAGATCTCAAAAAAAGCTAAAGATAAAATGGTATTTAAATTGGTATATTGGCTTTATTTAAAAGAACCAATGAATAATGCGAGTTTCTACGATTATTTAACTTTTATAAATAACAATCCTAATTATCCAAGAATTAACAGACTCAAATATCTTGCTGAACACAAAATTTACCTAAATACAGTACCGCCATCAGTTGTAATGAAATGGTTTGGAGGTAAAGAACCTTTTAGTGATTATGGGAAAATTAAACTTGGAGAAGCCTATATTTTACAAGGCAATTTAGAAAAAGGATCAGAACTAATAAAAGAAGGATGGATTAAAGCAAAACTTTCGAAAAAAGAATTAAAATATTTAAGAAAAAAATACAAAAAGATAATAACTGTATCAGATAACATTAAAAGAGCAGATTGGCATGCCTGGGAAGGCAAACATTGGGATGTACAAAGAATGTTAAGATATTTGCCCAAAGATGAAACGGCATTATATAGAGCACGACAGCTACTTATGAGCAAATCTTACGGAGTTGACAATGCGATTAATAAAGTTCCCGAAAAATTTAAAAACGATATTGGTTTAAAATACGATAGGCTCAAATGGCGTAGGCGGAGAGGAAGATTAAATCCTTCTTTAGAAATTCTATTTGATATTCCAAACGATCCCGCAAAATTAGTCCGTCCGGATAGGTGGTGGACTGAAAGATCAATATTAACCCGTTCACTTATTTATAAAAAGAAATATGCATTAGCCTACAAAGTTAGTAGCAACCATTCGATGTCGGAAGGGTCTGATTATGCTGAAGCAGAATGGCTTTCTGGATGGGTCGCACTTACTTTTTTAAATGATCCTAACATGGCATTACAACATTTTAAAAATTTTTATAACAATGTAGGATATCCAATAAGTCTTTCTAGGGGAGCGTACTGGATTGCGCGAACCTATAAAATAATAAACAATAATCAAAAATCAGAAGAATGGTTTAAAGAAGCATCAAAATATTTAAATACTTATTATGGTCAATTAGCTTTTGTAGAAGTTTATCCAGGAGAAGCTTTTTCTTTAGATGTTCAGCCTAAAGTTGACGAAAAATATTTAAAAATATTTAAAAAAAATTCTTTAATTAAACCTTTAAAATTATTAAATGAATTAAACAAAACACATTATGCTAAAGACATAATTAAACACTTGGCTACCTTAGATATAAAACAAGGTAGTGAAATTCTTGCTGGAAAATTATCGGTTGAAATAGGTAGATATGATTATGCTATTCAAATAGCTAAGAAAGCTTCTTACGATAAAAAATTTTATAACGAATTAAACTATCCTGTTATTGANACACCAAATNTCGTGAATAAAAAAAGAATGNCCAAGCCAGAACTTGTCTTGGCTATAATAAGACAAGAGAGTGAATTTGATCAAAATGCACACAGTTATGCTGGAGCGAGGGGTATGATGCAATTGATGACCTATACTGCAAAACTAATAGCTAGAAAAGCAAAGCTCCCTTATAGCAAAAACAGACTTAAAACGGATCCGATCTATAATATAAAATTAGGTTCTTATTACTTAACCGATTTATTAGAAGTATATGAAGGTTCCTATCCTTTTGCTTTAGCCGCATATAACGCGGGACCTAAGAGAGTTAAATACTGGAAAAAAATTAATGGAGATCCACAGAAAGGAAAAATCGATTACGTTGATTGGATTGAACTTGTCAAATTTAAGGAGACAAGAAATTACATTCAACGAGTTTTGGAAAATGTGAATGTATACAGATATATGTTAAACGGAACACCTACAAAAATTTATAACTTTTTTGAAGATAAGGCTCACTATTAAATTTTTTAAAAAGCTCTAGATTTGTTCAAATTTTGAAGAGTTATATTAAGTATCAATTCATTCCATATATATTGACTACAATCTTCGGTTTTATTTAAGAAATTACTATATTTAGTTTTAAAAAAATCTCTATTTGTTANAAGATTATAATCNAATAAATTTTCAATCAANTTTTTATCTTGAAGAANTATTTCTTTAGGAAAAGCAAATCCGTGTTTTTTTCGNTTTAAAATTTCCTTTGGCACTTCNTTNCTAANAATTTTNCGTATNAAATATTTNTTTTTAAAGAACTTNTACAATTTNCTTACATCCTGATCGAGACTAAAGTTAATNATTTTTTTACTCANAAAAGGAGATCTNCTCTCAACAGANTTGAACATGCNGGCNTGATCNACTTTTGNTAAAACCATTGGTAAATAAAATTTAAAGTAATACAACTGTGCGNTCCTCATTAAATTAAGATCATCACTATGTATGTTGCTTAAATCATCATAAATATCATCTTCGGAAATTCTTTCGTTAAATAAATTTCCCATNTCTTGGNCACTCAAGCAGCCCATCCAACTAGCNAAAAGNTATTTTGTATTTAAATGAATTGAGTTAAAAAATTTTCTTACCTTAGTTNAAAAAGTAATNTATTCANTTGAAAANTTTGATGGNCCTACTATNTTTTTAANAATTTTTAAAAAAAAATTAGGAAAAATTTTTTTTAATTTCAAAGCTAAATAGTAAGCATCGAATGTAATATAACCGAAAAATGTTTCATCTCCGCCATCTCCGCCTAAAGAAACATTCGAATAATCTTTAATTTTATTATGTATTATATAAGTTGGAATTATTGAGCTGTCGCCAATCGGTTCACTTAAAAGTTTTGAAAGTTTTAAGAAACTTGAAATTAATTCTTTATCGTTGGCATAATAAATTTTTTTATTTAATTTTTTTTTTATTTTTTTTACATATTTTGATTCATCAAAACTTTTATTCTCAAAGCCTAATGTAAATGAAGAACAATTTTCTTGTGATTTTGTAAAGTAATTCATAACTATATAAGAGTCTATTCCACCGCT
>JAESSC010000024.1 GCA_016764285.1 Pelagibacteraceae bacterium | reverse complement strand
CTAACACCTTTTTGTTTACATTTACCTTCAATATCATTATTCATTTTTACACATTTATATTACAACTTAACCAAATATTATCAAAAACACTTTAACTTAAATACATTGGTCTTATCAAATTTTTTTCTAACAAATTCCTTAATCTGAGAAATTCTAACTCATTATGATCTAAAGTAACAATATTTAAATTATTAAGTTTAAGAATTTCGTTATCAAAGTACTTTGCTACTCTTTTTGTAATTACTTTAAAATTGTTATTATATTTTTTTGTTATTTCTTCCTTTGTAATTTCTTCTNNTTTTGTATTNCTAATGAGATTTTTATNAAATNTTTTTACAAAATATTTNTCTCTATATTTTGTTAAACTATAAATTNTGTCCNGNTTATTAAAAAACTTTATGCAAGACCACAAAAAAGTNTTGTACCCAAATAACTTTAAATTTNTTGCTAAACTTATCCCTTTTGCTGTTGCCAAAGAACTTCTTAANGCAGAAAAGTTTCCTGGTCCCTGATTTACTAAAATTTCTGATATATCGCTAAAGCTTAGATCATTTTCGATAAAAAAATCTAAAATTTGNTTCATTANCAAATCATTACTGTNNTTATCNCTTTGCAAAATTTTATTAAATGTTTTATTTTCAACTTTTATAAATAATGATCCTAAATCTGTGCTGCAATCTATCGATAAAAAATTCATAATANNTNTATTNATACTACTTTTAATATCAATAAGTAAATCNTNTGGAACAAGTNTAAATAATTTGGATNTAAACAANGGTATAATNACTTTGATGTATCACAGATTTGAAGAAAACAAATATCCATCAACTAATATAAGAAATGAAATTTTTTCTGAGCATATAAAAGAAATAAATAATTCTGGAATTAAATTTATAAGCTTTAAAAAATTTGAAGAAATTATCAAAACTAGGATAGACAAAAATTATATACTTCTAACAATTGATGATGCATTCGNGTCTTTCTATTTAAATGCTTGGCCTATACTTAAAAACAAAAAAATTCCATTTATACTTTTCGTAAATACCAGAGAAGTTGGTAAACATGGGTACATGACNTGGAATCAAATTAAAGAAGTGGATGCAAGTAATTTAGTNACCATTGGTAATCATAGTCATTCTCATGAATATTTGGTTGATTGGGAGGATGATAAAATAAAATATGATCTGGAAACTTCTATCAAAATTTTTAAAAAAGAACTTGGACATTCANCAACAATTTTTTCTTANCCNTTTGGAGAATACAGCAATAATTTAAAAAAAATTGTTCAAGACTTAAATTTCAAATATGCCTTTGGTCAACATTCTGGAGTAATTGATCAAACTAAGAATCTCTTAGAATTACCAAGATTTCCTATTAATGAAAAATACGGTGAATTAAAAAGATTCAAATCAATTCTTTCAACATTACCTTTCCCATATGAAAATATAACTCCGGAAGATAGATATCTTGAAATTAATGAAAATCCACCAAAGGTAAAAATTAAATTTTTTGAGGATTTAATTAATATTAAAAATATTAATTGTTATTCCAATGAAGGTAATATTTGGAGAAAATCTGATATTAAGTTTCTAAATGAAAATGAATTATTAATATTACTTAAAGATAAATTTAAAAGTGAAAGAGGAAGAATAAATTGTTCTCTTTGGGTGGAAAGTGGTAAATGGAGATGGTTAGGTATTCAATATGTTATTGCTGAATATTGAATACTAAATAATTATAACGCGATTCCCTTTTTTAATTTTGTAGGTAATAAATTCGCTTTATCAAAATCTGNTAACGAATTTTGAACCATAATACCTTCAATGATTTCTGTATACTTTTCTCCAATTGATGCATATCTTTTTAAATATTTAATTAAAGCAAGACCTGTAATTGTTGTTCCACTTTGTCTCAATTTCGCTCTTACCTCTCTAAATTCTTTGTATGCATTGTGAGTATTTAAATTATTTTTATAAGCTCTTACTGAGGCTTTAAGAATTTGAAATTGTAAAATTTTATGACTTTGATCNGGGTCTTTATTTTTTGGGGAAATGCCTTTTTTGCTCCATGTCCACTGACCGAATAAAGCATTACCTTCTAATGCAAATCTAGATGTTCCCCATCCACTTTCGTTTGCTGCTTGCGCCACAGCAATCGAAACTGGAATAATATCCATTCGCATCTTAAGTTCTGCTAAGTCTTTATCTTCAATCTTATACTCTTTAAATCTTCTATTAAGCCAAACCTTTTCACCTGGCGAATTAAAATTTTTACCTAAAATTTTAAAAAGTCTTTTTCTATCATCGATAATTTTTTCATTCTCATAAAGTATCAAAGGTAAGACAATTTTAATAAATAATTCTCTTTTCGTTTTTGTATCACCCAAAGTCTTAAGATCCTTAGGAAGTTTTGTAAGATAGATTGGTTTTACTTTTTGACCAGCTCTAACAGCCTTAAGGTCATAATTTAAATCCTCAAAAAGATTGAGGGTAGTCTCAGCATTTAAACTTATTGTATTATCAGGTGTTGAAGCAAAAAGCTCCGGTTCTTGAATTTTTTCAGTTTTTTGATTCTTTTCAGTTTTTTTTATTTTAGTAGTTTCGGATGACTTATATTCTTGTNCAACATAAGTGAACTTAACTTCATTAACTACGGTTTTAATATAGGGTCTAACGNNAATTAAGCATCCTATAAAAATAACAAAACAGATAGACAAATAAATATTTGTNATAGAATTCTCTTTTAATTCTTGCTTTGCGATTGCCTTATCACTTGACCGATTGATTGGTAATTTAATTCGATTTTTAATTAACAACAATTCTAATTGGGAAGTTGTAAGTNTTTTTGCACTTCTCGCATACCCCTTNACCTCAACTATGCCATATAGTTTTGCCAAATGAAGTAATTGATCTCTGTATGATTTAAAAAGTTTTTCAATTAGTTTTGACACTATTTAAATAGCCTCCACGCTTTTTACTTCTGGTATATAATGACAAAAAAGATTTTGTACACCTTGTTTAAGAGTCATGATTGCTATTTCATATTATACAAAAATNATCTTTTCAAGTGAACTTTGTAAGTCCTACAATTTTATAAATTTCTTTAAGATTAGTTTTGGCTATTAAATCTGCTCTTTTTGTACCCTTTTCTAGNACTCCAGTTAAATAACTTTCATCTTTTAATAGTTTTTTAATTTCTTTTCCAATTGGACAAATTTTTTCTACAACTGATTCGCTTAATTTACTCTTAAAGGTTGAAAAGTTTTTTCCACCAAACTCGTCTAGCACCTTTTCTACACTAACACTATTTATACTAGAATAAATTGATATAAGGTTTGTTGCTTCANGTCTGTTTTTAAGTTCATTTATCTTAGAAGGNATGGGAGCGGTGTCAGTTTTGGCCTTTTTAATTTTGTGATCAATTAAATCTTTATCATCTTTCAAATTAATTCGACTGTAATCAGAATCATCTGATTTGCTCATTTTTTTTTTACCATCTCTCAAACTCATAACCCTAGATATTTCTTTTGGAATCAAAGGCTCTACTATTGGAAAATAATCTTCACATTTAAAATCGTTATTAAATTTTTTTGCGATATCCCTTGTAAATTCTAAATGTTGTTTTTGATCCTCTCCCACAGGAACATGAGTAGCTTTATATATAAGNATATCCGCTGCCATTAGATTNGGATAAACCAACAAACCAACGCTAGCATTTTCTTTATTGGCGCCTGCTTTTTCTTTAAATTGAGTCATTCGATTCATCCATCCAATCCTNGCTACNCAATTAAAAATCCATGCTAGTTCACTGTGNGCAGCAACACTTGCCTGATTAAATATNATGTTTTTTTCAGGATTTAAGCCTGATGCAATAAAACTCGCAACAGTTTCTAAAATATTGGATTTTAATTCTTTTGGATCTTGGNGAGTGGTAATAGCATGTAAATCAACAATACAGTAAATACATTCAAATTTATTTTGCAAATCAACAAAATTTTTTATTGCACCTAAATAATTTCCNAAATGTAAATTTCCCGTTGGTTGAACTCCAGAAAATACTCTTTTTTTTTGCATATATGAAAATAACTATTTTAATTTAATATCTTTAAATTTAAAAGCCCCTGAAAAATTTGAAATCAACAAGTAACTAAATAAGCTAGTAATCACTATAATAAATAAGTAAATAAATTTCCAACTCTCATTATAGTTAAATTTATCAGAGAAAAGGCCCAACAATAAATACAATATTATTCCCATTACAACTGTTGAGAATATCATGCGATAGAATTTGTAAATAAATGTTTTATNAAAATTATGTAAATTGCCTTTTTTTATAAAGTAAAAATACAAAATAACATTAATCCAAGAAGAAATTGAGGTTGCTATCGGTATTATAACAAAACCGAGTTTTCTAAAGAATAATACACTTATCAAAATATTTAAAATTACTGATACTACCGATAGATAAAAAGGCAGTTTAGTATCATTTCTTGCAAAAAAGAAATTTGAGAAAATTTTTAATATTGAAAATGCAGGCACACCAAATGCAAAAAAAGTAAGCGCAATAGCAGTATTGGCAACACTTTCACTATCAAAAGAACCGTAACCAAACAGTGATGTAATGATTTCCNTTGATGCTAAGACCAGAGCGGNTGCGGCTGGTATAGACAAAAATAAACAAAGTTCTAAAGCTCTATTTTGTAAATTAGTAATCTGTTCAGAATTATTATTTTTTATGTGTTTTGATAATTCTGGAAGCATAACTGTACCAACCGCAATTCCAGCAACAGCAAGATTTATTTGGTAAACTCTNTCTGCATAATAAAGGTATGAAACTGCACCAGCCTGAAAAGAAGCAATTATAGTTCCAACTAAAATATTAATTTGGGTTACGCCTGAAGAAAAAATACTTGGAAGTAATTTACGAAAAAAAAATTTTATTTCTTCATTAATTTTTATTTTCATACTCAAAATTGGTTTAAAATTTTTTCTAACAAAAAATAATAAAATTAATAGCTGTAAAAAACCCGCAAAAGANACAGCATANGATAANGTTAAAACATCTGATATATNGAGCCANTGCGAGAAAAATAATGACCCAATTAAAATCACGTTTAATATAATAGGNGCCGCTGCTGCAACAGCAAATTTATTATATGAATTAAGTATAGCTGCAAAAAAGGAAGCTAAACAAATAAAAAATAAAAAGGGGAAAGTAATTCTACTTAAATCGATCGCAAGTTTTAATTTTTCAGGATCTTTATAAAAACCTGGTGCTATTAAAAAAATTAATTTAGGCATGAAAATTTCTGCCATCAAAACAAAAAATAGTAAAATAATAAAAAGCAAATTAAATACGTTTTTTGCAAAATTATTTGCTTCTAATTTATTTTTTGCTAACGCTCCAGCATAACTAGGAATAAANGCTGCATTAAATGTTCCTTCTGCAAATAATCTTCTAAATGTATTGGGTAATCTAAAGGCAACAAAAAAAGCATCTGCAAAAAGACTGGTTCCCAAAAAAATTGCAATTAATATATCTCTTACATAGCCAAGTACCCGGCTTATTAAAGTAAAGAAGCTGAANGTNGATGCAGAAGCTATTAAGTTCATCTTGACATACAAGCCTTAATTTTGTGACAATTACAAGATACNNACTTTTCAAATGAAGAAAAAGTCAAAAATAGAAAAATACACTGATCAAGAAGCTTTAGATTTTCACAATAGTGGTAAACCAGGAAAAATCGAAATCAATTCCTCTAAANCAATGTCGACACAAAGAGATTTAGCGCTAGCATATTCACCAGGAGTTGCTGCTCCNGTAAAAGCAATAGCAGAAAATCCAGATGCAGCTTATGACTACACAACTAAAGGAAATTTGGTAGCAGTAATTAGTAATGGCTCAGCAATACTTGGTCTGGGCAACTTAGGTGCTCTAGCTTCAAAACCTGTTATGGAAGGTAANGCAGTATTATTTAAGCGTTTTGCAGATATAGATGCCATAGATTTAGAAATAGATTCTTCTGANCCTGATGAAATTATAAATAGTATAACAAAGTTTGGNAAAAGTTTTGGAGGTATTAACTTAGAAGATATTGCGGCTCCTGATTGTTTTATTATAGAACAAAAATTAAAAGAGACATTAGATATTCCAGTGTTTCATGACGATCAACATGGTACAGCTATAACAACTCTAGCAGGTTTAATTAACGCTTTAGATATTTCTGGCAAATCCATTAAAGATATAAAAGTTATTGTGAATGGAGCTGGCGCCTCGGCAATTGCTTGTACTAATCTATTTAAAGTCAGTGGTATTCCAAATGAAAACATAATTATGCTTGATAGCAAAGGAGTTTTATACAGAGGAAGAGACAACCTCGACCAATGGAAATCAGCTCACGCTATAGACACAAAATTTAGAACGCTTGAAGAAGCAATTAAAGAAGCTGATGTTTTCTTAGGATTGTCTGCAAAAAATATACTAAGCAAAGATATGGTGAAAAAAATGGCAAAAAATCCAATAATTTTTGCTTGTGCAAATCCAGATCCAGAAATTAAACCTGAAGATGTTAAGGAAGTAAGAGATGATGCTATTATAGCAACAGGAAGATCTGATTATCCAAATCAAGTAAATAACGTAATAGGTTTCCCTTACATATTTAGAGGAGCTTTAGATGTAAGAGCAAAAATAATCAACGAAGAAATGAAAATAGCAGCTGCGCACGCAATTGCGGCACTTGCGAGAGAAGATGTGCCTGATGAAGTTGCGGCCGCCATGGGTGGAGAAAGACCACGATATGGAAAAGAATATATTATTCCTTCAACTTTTGATCCAAGGTTAATTAGCGTAATACCAGTAGCTGTAGCAAAAGCTGCAATCAAAAGTGGAGTTGCAAGAAAAGAAATTAAAGATTTTGAAGTTTATAAAGATCAATTAAAACAAAGACTCGATCCTTCTGTAACTATAATGCAAGGTATTAATGCCCAGATTAAAAAAACTCAGAAAAGAGTTGTTTTTGCTGAAGGAGAGGACGAAAATACTTTAAAGGCNGCAATTGCTTTTANAAACAGTGGATTAGGAANTCCAATTTTAGTGGCAAAAGAAGAGAGAGTTAAAGAAAGATTAAAAGAAATTGGTCTGGATGAAAATTTTAAAATAGAAATAGTCAACTCAACAAATAAAGAGAAAAGAAATAAATATGCTAAACTTCTTTATAAAAAATTACAACGAGAAGGGCTTTTAGAACGAGATTGCGATAGATTAATTAGAAATGATAGGGTTATGTGGGGATCTTGTATGGTTGCAAGCGGCGATGCGGATGCAATGGTCACAGGAAATACTAGACGTTATTCTGACNCTTTAGATAAAATTAAACGGGTAATANATNCTCGGCCAGGCGAAATAATGTTCGGTTTAAATATGGTGGTAAGTAGAGGTAAAACTATATTTATGGCAGACACACATGTTCACGAATATCCAAATGCACAACAGCTTGCTGATATAGCAATATCATGTGCAAGAGTTGTTAGATTATTTGGTTTTGACCCCAAAATNGCNTTTTTGTCCCATTCAACTTTTGGAATACCAAAAACTCAAAGAACAAAGCACATAAGAGATGCCGTTGAAATATTAAAAAATAAAAAAATTGATTTTAAATTTGATGGNGAAATGCAACCAGATGTTGCCATGGATGAAAAATACAAAGAACTTTATCCTTTNTCNGAAATTGTAGGAAATGCTAATATTTTAATTATGCCAGCACAACATAGTGCAGCAATTTCCTTAAAGATGATGAAAACTTTGGGTGGTGCNAAAATTATCGGACCATTTTTANTTGGACTAGGACAACCAATTGAAATNGCACCATTAAGATCTTCTACTTCTGATATATTAAATTTAGCCTCAGTNGCTGCTTATTCTTCTGAGGCAATTGATTACAAAAAAAATTAACTTATTCTCTTTGTCTACTTAAATCTGAAACCATGAGGATACTNGTTACAACTTCTTTAACATCGACTATTTGTTTTGCTTCCTGGATAATTTCTTTCTTTTCATTTTCATCATGCGCAATACCAAATACGTAAATTTTCTGGTTAATTGTATCGATATTAAAATTAACTGCTTTTACGTTTTTGTTTAATATTAAAGCGGTTCTTAATTGAGACGTTATTAAANCATCTGTAACTATATTTTTAAAAGAAAATTTTTGTTTTATTGCAATATTATTTTTAACAGATCTTGCACCTTTAGTTTCCCATGCCATTTTAGTTATTTTTAATTTTTCTTCAGGCTCATCTACTTTACCACCTAAGAAAATTCTTCCATCAAGCACTTTTATAGAAATTTTAANAAGATATTTTTTTTCNGACAGNNNTAATCTNGCNNGTAAATTTTTTTGCATAATTGAGTCATCTATTTGAGTNCCCAAAGTTCTNGGATCNAAAGCAATACTNACTCCNGAACCGAATATTCCACTTGTTGAAGAACCAATACAAGCACTTAGCAATACAAGAAGAAATAATACTGTAATATTTTTCATTAAATTCATTTTTTTAGTTTTAAACAATAATCATAAACTATTTTTTTTGGCAAATTTTCTTTT